>JAJDAI010000235.1 GCA_029261955.1 Deltaproteobacteria bacterium
GACCCAACCCGCCCTCTACCCGCTGCACCGACAGCTGCAGCTCATGGAGCTGCCCACGCCGACGCGGGTCTTCGAGTACGGCTTCCCGGAGGGTGAGGCCGAGGTGCTCGGTTGGCTGCAGGGTCGGCCCTGAACGATTGAGATCGGGCTCGCGGACCTGGCTGTTACCCTTGGGGAACCCAGGAGATCCCATGCTTCGAACGATCATCGTCCTCGCGATCGCCCTGGCGGGCTGCACCCCCAGCTCGGACGGCTTCACCCGCGTCGAGGCATCGGAGCGAGCCGAAGAGCCGGATCGCGACGACGTGATCAGCAGCGGCTTCTACGCGATGGTCGGCCAGAGCTCGGAGCAGGTGCGGGCGGGCGAGGAGCTCGAGCTGTACATCGTCTCGGATCGAGCCGGCCTCGAAGGCGAGCCGACCGCCGACCTGACCCATTGGGTCGTCTGCGAGACCGACGACCTGGCCAACGAGTACGCCCTCTCCGACTGGGTCGCCGTGGTGGACGTGGACGCGGCGGACCTCGGCTCCGAGGTGGACGAAGCCGCGACGACCTTCGGCCTGGAAGCCCCGGTCGTCTCCGCCCTCGTGCTCGAGGTCTCCAGCGGCATGAACAGCGCGAACCACATGCTGCTCGGCTGGGACGGCAACGACGCGGAGTTCTACTTCGACCTCGAGCTCGTCACCGACTGACGGGCCAGGTGGGGTCAGACCCCACTCAGCCCATCACGGCTGGGGCGGGAAGCGGAGGGTGAGCAGGCCGTGGCGGCCGCGGCCGCCTTGCACCCGGAGCTCCCAGCCGTCGCCGGAGAGCACGCGGTCGGCGCTGCCCCACTCGACGCGGTAGCTCGCGACGCCGGCGGCGGCGTCGAAGGACTCGGTGCAGTTCCAGGCCCGGGGGTCTTCGCAGACGACGTTGAGGCCCGCGTCCTCCCCGTCCACCAGGATGGGGGCGGGGCCGTTCACGGCGCCGGACCAGGTGAAGGCGCCGCCGCGGGCCAGCGTGAAGCTGCCCGCCGCCCCCGCGAAGGCGATCAGGTCGATGCGGTCGTCGCGGTCGTCAGCGTCCACGACGTCGGGCGCGGTGGAGGGGTAGGTGGTGACCACGTCCGGCGCGAGCATCGGCAGCAGGCTGCCCGCGCGGGCGAAGACGGGGATCTCCGTGACCGGCGCGTCCACGTGGACCACGCCCGCCTCGTCCTGCATCCAGTAGCCGCCGTCCAGCAGCCCGTACCAGGCGCCCGCGGGCAGGGCGACGTCGCGGCTGGTGGCGCCCTCCTCGAGCACCGGCGCGACGAGCAGATCGTCGCCCAGGAAGTGCTGGTCCGGCGCGTCGCGCAGCAGCTCGCTGCCGTCGACCAGCACCGAGTGCCGCATCATCGGCAGCCCGCGCTGCACGTAGTCCTCGTTCAGGGCACGCCACAGCGGCTGGAGCTGGATGTGCAGGCGCGCGTAGCGCCGCAGGGTCAGCAGGGTCTCCTGGTCTTCCTCCCAGTGCCAGTTGTCCCCCTCCTCCAGCCCGTCGTGCGTGCGCATCACGGGCTCGAAGGCGCCCATGGTCAGCCAGCGCAGGTAGACCTCGCGCGTGCTCGCGCCGCCCCAGACCGAGCTGAAGCCCGCGATGTCGCTGCCGTAGCGCCCGACGCCGCTGATCCCGAGACCGACGCCGATCTCCCGCGCGGTCGCGATGCCGTCGTCCCGCGCGAAGCTCGTCTCCTGGTCGCCGCCCCAGGTCACCGGGGTGTGCTGCTGGTCGCCGCTCCAGCCCGAGCGCCCGAAGCAGAGGCCGTTGCCCTCCCCGAGCACCTCGTCGAGCGCCTCCATGTTCAGCT
The DNA here is from genome assembly GCA_029261955.1 of Deltaproteobacteria bacterium. GTDB lineage: Bacteria > Myxococcota_A > UBA796 > UBA9615 > UBA9615 > CALCXL01. The sequence goes on from JAJDAI010000235.1 coordinate 1,832, forward strand.
CGTGCCAGAGCACCGGGTAGGCGTTGTGGATGTCCTGACCGCGAAGCCCCTCGCCGATCTGCGCGTCAAACGGCATCCACTCGGCGAAGTCACACATCCAGCCGTCGTGGCCCATCTCGGCCGCCGCGACCATGAACTCCTTGGCCCAGGCCCGCGCCTCGGGGTCGTGCAGGTCCACGACGCTGCCGAAGCGGTCCACGATGGCGAAGGTGTAGGGCTCGCCCTCGGGCGTCAGCGGCAGGTAGCCGCGGTCGATGGCTTCCTCCAGCTCGCGGTGGGGCTCGGTGATGAAGGGGTTGAAGTAGCTGAGGAAGGCGAAGCCCTGCTCGTGGATCGCGTCGATGGCGGCGGGCAGCTCGGGGTACAGCTCCTGGTCCCACTCCCAGTGGTAGGGCAGGTCGTAGCCGCCGAAGGTGTTCTCGCGGCCGCCGATCCAGTCCTGCGCCCACAGCGCCGTCGTCGGGATGCGCAGGCGGCGGAGCAGCTCGGCCGTTCGGTGGATCTCCTCGGTGCCGCGCTGCAGCCCGATCCAGGGACCATAGGCCCAGTCCGGCGCCGGCGCAGGCGGCCCCTCGAAGAGCGTCCAGGCCGCCACCGCGTCGCGCGGGCTCTGTTCCGGGAAGAGCAGCAGCTCCATGGAGTTGCCCCAGGCCTCGAAGCGCAGCTGCCGCGGTGAGTCCTCGAGGAAGCCGGGCTCACACAGGTCGATGCTTGCGATGGGCGTGCCGTCGATGGCGATGCCCACGCCCGAGGTGCTGACCACCCAGGGGACGGGGAAGTAGGAGTCGCCGGTGCGGCCGCGGATCAGCTCGATCTCGTCCAGCGGGTAGTCGACCTGCCCGATGCCCTGCTCGGCCGTGACCAGAAGGGACTTCTTGCCGGTGTGGTCGGTGCCGTCGGGCCGCGCGCCCAGGCCGTACCAGCGCTCGCCCTCGCGGCAGGCGAAGGAGATGGACACACGGTCCGCGTCTTCGGGACCGCGCACACTCAGGCGCGCCGCGCCGCGCACATCGACGCTGTAGGACAAGCTCATCGAGCCGTCGTCGGCCGCCCAGCCCCCGTCCGCGAAGTCGCCGTCCCCGGCCAGGTTCCAGGCCCCGAACAGGCCGTCGTAGAGGTAGCGGCCCTGCTGCATCGACACGGCGACGTCGTCCACTGCCCACGCGAGGGCCGAGCGCCCCTCCAGCGGCGCGAGCCAGCGCACGGGGTCGCTCGCGTCGCCCAGGCTGACGGTGGAGGTGCAGGCGTCGACCCCGAGCAGACCGCCGGTTCCGGGCACCTCGAGCACCGCGACCAGACCGCAGGGCAGCGCGTCGTCGTCGCATCCGGACAGCAGCAGCAGCAGGACGAGCAGGCGCATCATGGGGGGATCACTCCGGGGCGGCGCCGAGCCCCAACCAGGCCAGGATCCCGACGGCGAGGATGCCGAAGATCACCATCCACAGCATCGGGTGCTGCCACCAGGGCACGGGCGGCGGGTAGTCATCCTGCGGCCCGCGGTTGGGCAGGGGGATGGTGTCGAGCTGGGCGGCCGGGTGGCGGATGCTCTCGTCCAGGGCCGCCGCTTCGCTTGTATCGCCCAGGTCGCTGGCCGTGGCTTCGCCCGGCTCGTCGGGGCCGATCTTGACCGGCACGAGCTTCTGGGACTTGTGCACGTCCTCGGCGGACTGCACCGGCGGGTCCTCGCCCGCGGCCACGCGCAGCAGGGGCTCCCAGTCGTCCGCATCCGGAGGCAGGGCGGGCAAGACGGCGAGGCTCCCGTCGCGCTCCGCGGGCTCGACGCGCCCCGCGCGGAGCAGTCGGCTGAACTGGGCGAGGTCGCCGGCCGGGCCGAGCTTGTGGCGGATGGCGCGCAGGTCCTCAGCCAGCTTCAGCGAGCTCTGGTAGCGCAGCTCGGGGTCCCGCTGGAGCAGCTTGGCCAGGACCGGCACGAGCTCGGGGAAGTAGGACCGCACCTGCTCGACCTCGTCGCCGGGCATCCGGTTGCGCACGAGGTCGAAGATCTCGGCGATGCTCGCCTTGCCGAAGAAGCGCTTGCCGACGGACATCTCCCACATGATCACGCCCAGACCCCACAGGTCGATCGAGGGCTTGAAGTCGCGGGTTCCCGTCCACAGCTCCGGGGCCATGTAGGACGGTGTGCCCTTCAGCTTGCCCCGCCGGGTGACGGTGACGTCGGGAGCGACCTTCGCGATGCCGAAATCGGCGACCTTCACGACGCCGCGGTCCGAGATCATGACGTTGGCCGGCTTGAGGTCGCGGTGCACGATCTTCAGGGGCGTGCCGGCCGCGTCCACGGCCTTCCAGCCGTGGTAGAGCGCCTCGGACACGGCGATGCCGATGTCCAGGATGATCGCCCGCGGGAAGCGCAGCTCGAGGTACTCGAGGTCCCGCGACATGGCCGACAGCGTCTCGCCGTCGACGTACTCCATGATGATGAAGCTGGCCTGGGGCGCCTGCATGACGCCGGTGACGTCGACCACGTTGGGGTGGTTCAGCGCGCCGCAGATCCGGGCCTCGCGCATCAGCGCCTCGATGCGCTGCTCGCTCTGGTGCTTCGCGAGGATCTTGAGCGCCACGCGCTTGCGGAAGCCGTGCTCCCCCTCGTCCATGGCGAGCCACACCTCGCCGAACGCGCCGCTGCCAAGCAAGCGTTCGAGGCGAAAGCGGTCGAGCTGATCGCTCGGCTTGAACTCACTGTCTTGACTGGCCATGCGCGAGGCAGCTTAGCGTGCTGCGCGGGGACGGCGCGCGTGGCCGGGGGACGACTCAGCCGGCGTCGAGCGCGTCGCGGATGACCTGGAGCAGCTCCCGCGGCGCTTCGGGTTTGCGGATGCAGGGCAGGTCGGGGAAGTCCGCGCGCATCGCCTCGATGGCCTGGGGGTCCCCGCTGCGCATGACGATGGGGAGCACGGGCCGCTCCCGACGCACCGCCTCCACCAGCACCCTGCCCGAGCCGTCCTCGAGCAGCATGTCCGTCAGGATGAGGTCGACCTGCCCTCGCGCAGCCTCGATGCCATCGATGATGCCCGTGGCCTGCTCCACCTTGTAGCCGGCCGCGTTCAGCAGCCGCCGGGTCGCCGCACGGATGCGCGAGTCGTCGTCCACCACCAGGACGAGCTCACCCCGGCCCTGCGGGGACGCTCCCTCGGGCTGCCTCGCGTCGAAGCAGCCGGTGGCCAGGGGCAGGAGCAGGCGGAAGCGGCTGCCGACGCCCTCCTCGCTCCACACGCGGACCCGTCCTCGGGCCTCCTTGGCCATCGTCGAGACCATCGCCAGGCCCAGGCCGTTGCCGCCGGAGGCCTTCTTCGTGCTGAAGCGGGGCTCGAAGACCCGGGTGGCGACCTCCTCGGACATGCCACAACCATCGTCCTGCACCTCGATGAAGGCGTAGGAGCCCGCCCGCAGATCCCAGAGCTGCGCCTCCGCGGTGCCCAGCTCCAGCGCCCCGATGTGCAGGGTGATCTGACCGTCGTCCGCGAGGGCCTGCTGGGCGTTCATCACCAGGTTCAAGAGGATGCGCTCGAGCCGGTTGGGGTCGATCCGGGCGAGCACGGCGTCCCGTTCGGCCACGACCGTCAAGCTGCAGGACGTGTCCACGAGCCGCTCGAGCAGCTTGGAGAAGTCCTTGACCCGCTCGCAGAGGTCCACGACCCGTGGGCGCCGTCGCTCGGGACGGCTGAGGCCCAGCAGCTGCCTCGCCAAGCGGCGCCCTCGGTGGGTCGCGCCTTCGACGATGTCGAGGTCGGACATCAGCTCGCGGTCGTCCTCGCGGGTCATGCGCAGCGTGCCGACCGTCGCGGTCACCGCGGCCAGCAGGTTGTTCAGGTCGTGGGCTACACCGGACGCCAGGCGCCCGACCGACTCCATGCGCCTGGACGCCTCCAGCTCACGCTCGCGCTCCTTGAGCTTCGCCTCGGCCTCCCGACGTGCCTCATCCCAGGCCTCGTGCACCAGGCTCGTGTCGAGCATCACCGCGCGGCAGAGCGTGCGGAGCGTGGCCGCCCGGTCGTCCTCGTCCTCCAGGACCTGCTCGGCTCGCTCCAGCAGCAGGTCGAGGTAGATCGCGTAGCTCTGGGTGTAGAGGCACTGGGGCAGACCCACGCGGTGGTGGGCGCGACCCACGGCGCGGCGCCGCTCGGCGTACTGCTCCGGGTCCCGCTGGGACAGCAGCTGGCTGAAGTAGGCGGCCTGGGCCCGCATGAGGCGCTCGCGACCGGCGCCCGTCGGGAGGTAGGCAGCGAAGTCCGGCCGCCGGTCCATCTCGACGTAGAAGTCCTCGATGAGCTGCTGGGCGGAGCCGCGCAGCAGCTCGTCCAGGCGCGCCAGCCGAGCGCGGTCGTCCTCGTGCAGCCGGATGCCGAAGTACTCGGTCATGGCGCTCTCCCCCTGCGGACTCTCACATGCCCGCAACCGGAGCAGTCTCACCGATCTGCTTCGCAGGATCCTTGACCGAGGTCAAGTCGCCTGGGAGCTCAGGGAGCCGTGAGCCACCCGTCGATGAGATCGGGCGAGAGCCCCAGTGTCGCGCCCACCACGTGCGCGTTTCGCGCGGCCTGCTCGGTGGAGACAGCGGCGTTCCCGAAGTAGCGCTGGCCCCGCGCGGTGGCGGCCTCAGCGCCGAAGACGACGGCGGCGCGAAGGGGCGCCCGGATCCGCCCGGGGGACTGGTGGTGCTGCGCGGCGATCGCCGCCAGGGGGCGGGGGAGCGCCCAGACCCGGGCCGCCAGGCGCCCCGCAGCCTCGTGGTCCTCCGGGGCCTGCCTGGTCAGCGCCGTGATGACCGCGGGCGCGCCGAAGCCCTCCCGCACCAGCTCCACCGACGCCGACAGCAAGACGAGCTCGCCCAGGTTGTGCAGCAGGGTCGCCAGGAAGGCGTCGTCGGGGTCGACGGCGTCGCAGGCCAGGCCTGCATCGCGCGCCAGCTCCGCGGCGGCGAGGGTGTGGGACCAGGCGGTGCGCGCCTGCAGCTCCAGGCCGCCCGCGCGAACGGGCAGCAGGCCCTGGACCAGCAGCTGGTGCGCCAGGCCGACGATCCGGCCGTTGCCGAGGCGCACGCAGGCTTCCTGCAGGGAGCGGGCGGGCCGCGCACCCAGCACGTCGCAGCGGTTGGCGAGCCGGAGCACGCCGGCGGCGAGGGCGGGGTCCCGCTGCACGGCTTCGACGAGCCGGGCCGCCGAGGCCAGGGCCGCGCCGCCGAGCCCGAGGAGCTCCGAGGCCGCCGAGGGCGGCGGGGGCACCCGCTCCGGCGTCAGCCGATCCAGCAGCCGCGGCAGCGAGGGCCGGCGCGCGCTCGGGGCCGCGGGGGGCGGAGGCAGGCTGCTCTCGCCGCGCAGGGCGACCGCCAGGGCGCGGCGCAGCTCCTCGGGCCGGAAGGGCTTGACGAGGTAGTCGCTCACACCGGAGCGAAAGAGGTGCACCACGTCGCCGACGTCGCCCTGCCCGCTCATGGCGACGACCGGCAGGCCGGCGTGGTGCCGGCGAACGGTGCGCAGCACGTCGTGGCCGGTCCCGCCCGACAGGTTCAGGTCGGTCAGCAGCAGGTCGGGGGTCTGCCGCACGAGCAGCTCCAGGCAGGCGTCGATGTCGTCGACCAGCGAGGCCTCGTAGCCGAAGCGCGCGAGCATGCGCAGGACGCTGGCGCCGAAGTGGGCGTCGTCCTCCAGGACCAGCACCCGGGCAGCGCTCACGGCGTCTCACCCCGCTCGGGGGCAACGGCCTGCCCAACCCGGGACACCTCATCCGCGAGATCGGTCGCGGTCTCGAGCGAACCCTCCAGGTTTTCCACGATGTCGGCCACCTCCGCCAGCAGCGGGGGGACGCCGTCCGTGGCGCCGGCGGCCACCAGCCCCGACAGCTCCTGGCAGAGCTCGCGCAGGCTGAAGAGCTCCAGTCGGAAGCTCGCCAGGGGCCCGCGCAGGTCGTGGGCGACCCGCTGCAGGCAGCGATCCACCGCGGCGCGGCGCTCCATCTCGTCAGCGCTGCGCAGCCTCTCCAGCAAGTCCTCGTTCACAGTCATCCCCGGCTTCCCTCCTCTTGAGCTCCCCAGCTCGACTCACCCAACTCGACTCACGCCAACCGACGCGGGATCGGCAGGAACCGCCCCAGCACCTCGGCGATCTGCTCCGGTCGCACCGGCTTCTCCAAGGCGGCGTCCGCCCCAAGCTCCTTCAGCCGGGCCCGGGCCTGCGCGTTCACGCTGCCGCTCTGCACCACGATCGCCACCCCCGCCAGGCGCCTGGACGCCCGAATTCCTTCGCAGACCGCGAAGCCGTCCAGCCCCGGCATCACGAGGTCCAGCAGGAGCAGGTCGGGCACCCGGTCCGCGACCAGGAGCCCGCCCGTGAAGCCATCGTGGGCCAGCAGGACCTGAACGTCCGGGCGCAGCTTGCGCACGCGGCGCTCCAGCGCGCGGGCGTGGTGCACGTCGTCGTCCACGATCACCACGACGGGCGGCCGCAGGCTCAGGGAGGTCGGCGTATCGAGGCCCAGCTGCTCCATCAGGCTGGCCAGGTCGGCGGGCCGCACGCGGAAGTGCCCGCCCGGCGTGCGGTAGCTGGGCAGGCGACCGTCCTTGACGTAGCGCAGCACGGTGCGCCGATCGACGCCGCACAGCGCCGCCGCCTGGGAGGTCGTCAGGCCGTCCGGGGCCGATTGCTCGAGGGGCTGCTCAGCCATCGCCGCGCTCCAGGATCTTGCGCACCGCGCCCCGCAGCTCCAAGGGATCGACGGGCTTGCTCAGGCACGGCAGCGGGCTGCGCTCCAGGAAGCGCTGCGCCTGCTCCGTGAACGCGCCGCCGGTCACCAGGAGCATGCGGTGGGTCATCTCGGGGCGGTGCACGGCCAGCCAGTCGTACAGCTGGTCGCCGGAGAGCCCTGGCATCATCAGATCGCAGAGCAGCACGTCGTAGTCCGAGCGCTGGATGAGGCGCTGGGCCTCTTCGCCGCTCTCGGCAAGCTCGACGCTGTACTCCCGCCGCAGCCCGCGCGCCATCGCCCGGGCGACGCGCACGTCGTCATCCACCAGCAGGACCCGGGGCTGCCAGAACACGCCCGGTTCCAGGGACTCGAACTCCAGGGTCGAGACCTTCTCGGTCGGCGAGCTCTCGGGCGTCAGCTCCCTGGCGGCGAGGGCAGGGAGGCGAACGCGGAAGGTGCTGCCGAAGCCCAGCTCGCTCTCCACCTCCAACCCGCCCCCGCAGCCCTCGAGGATGCCGTGGCAGATGGACAGGCCCAGCCCGGTGCC
>JAJDAI010000236.1 GCA_029261955.1 Deltaproteobacteria bacterium
ACCTCATCCGCCTCGTCATCGACGGTGTGCTCGACGGCAACCTGCCCTGGGCCCTGGTCTTCGTCGGCATGGCCATGGCCTTCTGCGTCGAGATCATGGGCCTGCCCACCCTGGCCTTCGCGGTCGGGCTCTACCTGCCCATCCACCTGGGCGTGCCGATCATGTGCGGCGGCCTCGTGCGCTTGCTCGTGGAGAAGCGGAACAAGGGTGAGGAGCTGTCGGAGCGGCGCGAAGCCGGCGTGCTCTACGGCTCGGGCCTCATCGCCGGAGCGGCGCTCATCGGCGTGCTCGGCGCGGTGCTGACCTGGGCTGAGGTCGGGCTGCCCGAACACGGGACCAGCGTGCTCGCTGCGTTTGTGGCCTTCGGCGTGCTGACGGCGACGCTCGTCTTCATGGCCCAGTTCCGCAAGACGGAGCATTGAGCCAGCTCGTCCCGTTCCGCCGGGGCCGCTTCGAGGACCTGCCCGAGCTCCCGCGCACTCCGCACGCCTACGGGAGCGCGGAGCAGCACGAGCTGGACCTGCACTCCGAGCCCTTCGGCCGCATCCGCGTGCACCACAGGACGATGGGGCAGGGGCCTCCGCTGCTGCTCGTCCACGGGCTGATGACGACGTCCTACTCGTGGCGCTACGTGCTGGAGCCCCTGTCGCGGCACTTCACGGTCTACGCGCCCGACCTCGTCGGCGCGGGCCGCAGCGACAAGCCCCTGGGAGCCCGCTACTCGCTGGCGAACCTCGCGACCTTCGTGGCCGAGTACCAGCGCGCGCTGGGCATCGTCGGCTGCCCGGTCATCGGCAACAGCCTCGGTGGGGCGATCTGCGTCGAGCTGCTGCAGCGGGACCCCGCCTCGATGTCCCGCCTGCTGGTGCTGCATGCCCCCGGCTTCGCGGAGCCGCGCCTCTGGGCGCTGAAGCTCGCGCTGTCGATCCCGGGCGTCGAAGCGGCCCTGTCCTGGTTCATCCGCCGCGACCCCGAGCGCTGGGCTCACCGCAACGTGCACTACTGGGACGAGAGCCTGAAGTCCCTCGAAGAGGCCCGAGAATACGGGGCCCCGCTGGCCGAGGAGGCGGGCGCGATGACCTTCATCCGATACTTGAAGGAATGCGTTGATCCGTCGGGATTTGCACGACTCCAGCGTCAGTTGCGCTCGCGCAACCTGGGCGGCGAACCCCCGATTCTCCTGCTCTACGCAAGGAAGGACCCGATGGTCCCGCCCGCCCTCGGCCCGCGCTGGGCAGCGGCCCTGCCGGAAGCCCGCCTGGCCTGGATCGAAGAGGGCTCCCACTTCGCCCACGTGGACGCAGTCGACGCATTCCTCAACCAAACCCGCCTGTTCCTGGGAGTGTCCTGACCCCCCGCACTGACCCCCCGCGATGTCCTGACCCCAAGAACGTTGCGCCCGTTGCCCGTTGCGCCCGTGGCGTGAGGTCTCCCACCAAGACCCCTGCCGCGCGGCCGATCCCCAACCGCCAGAACCAAGCCGCCTGCGCTCCCCAAGAAGAGAACCTCCGCGCCCTTGGCCCCTCTGCGCCCTTGGCGTGAGAACCTCAGCCCCACAACTCAAGCCGGGAAGTAGTCCGCCACATCCACCCCCCGCAGCGCGGGCACGGACTCCGGCGCGATCCCCCCGCCCAGCAACAGAGCCAGGATCTGCTGCCGCAGCTTCGTGACCTCCAGCGCATAGAAGTCCGGCTCGGCCGTCTTGCGCAGCTGGTGCTTGCGAAAGGCCAGGGTCGTCGCGGCTCGGATGTAGGCCCGGTGGTCCATCTGCGCCGGCAGCCAGCCGGGGATCGATCGTTTGCGGTAGGCCCCGAGGAACGCCAGGTGCTCCGGCGGGATCACCCCCAGATCGACCTCCTCCTGGAGCTCCCGTTCGAGGATGCGCTTCTCGTCCACGAGGCAGAGCTGGAAGACGCCGAAGAGGATCCCGAACTCCAGCGGGAACAGGACCAGGTCCAGCAGACCCAAGGCCATGTTCCCCGCCGCGCCGGCCGCGAGCAGGCCGTTCCAGAGCCCGTGGATCCCGATGGCCAGGAACAGCCCCACCGGCAGCGCGACGAAGCGCCACGGCTCCCGCCGGAACTTCATCCAGCCCAGGGCCGCCCCGATCACGCTGGTCGCGGAGGCGTGCATCAGCGCGGAGTAGAGCGAGCGCAGCCCCACCAGCGCCGCCCAGGCCAGCAGGTTGCCGCCCTGGGCGGCGTGGCTGAAGTACAGAAGGTTCTCCGTCATGCCGAAGCCGAGCCCGGCGGCAGCGCCGTAGACGAAGCCGTCCGTGGTGTTGTCGAAGTGCCGGTTCGTGACGATCAGCAACAGGACCAGGGCCTTCGCGGGCTCCTCGATGAGTGGCGTGAGAACGACCATGCGCAGCTGTGTGTCCGCCTGCAGCCCCGCCAGCCCGACCCCGGCTGCGGCGTCCGAGGTGACGAAGGACACGACCACGCCGCCCACGGCCCCCCACAAGGCAGCCAGGCCGAAGAGCCACAGGGGCTCCCGGTCGTAGCGGTCCAGCCACCAGACGAGCCAGAGGAAGGCGAGCGCGGGCAGGACGGCGCAAGGCACGGAGAGCAGGGCGAGCAAGACCGGCGGGACCCCCTGTTCGCAGGGGAGCGGGACGCGCCCTGCCCCCGCATTCTATCCCCCTGGGCGACGTCACCACGGGCTCCAGAACCGCTGATACGATGCGCCGCCTTGTGGGATTGACCACGGGGCGGACATGCCGCAACTATTGGAGGCCCGATGAAGGTGGGGATTCCCCGCGAAGTGCACCCGGGTGAGCGGCGAGTCGCCGCGACACCCGACACGGTGCAGAAGCTCAAGAAGATGGGCTTCGAGGTGTACGTCGAGTCAGGCGCGGGCGAAGGCGCCCGCTTCTTCGACGCTGCCTATGCCGGCGCCGGCGCGACGATCGTGGAGGAGCCCGGGCTCGTCTGGAGCATCGTGGACCTCGTCATCAAGGTGCGGCCGCCGGAGCGGCACCACGATCTCGACGTGCACGAGGCCGATCTCATGCCCGAGGGCACGACGGTCATCAGCCTGATCTTCCCCGGCCAGAACACGGCGTTGGTGGAGCGGCTGGCCGAGCGCAAGGCGACCGTGCTGGCCCTGGACTGCGTGCCGCGCATCTCGCGCGCCCAGAAGATGGACGTGCTGTCGTCGATGGCGAACATCGCCGGCTACCGCGCCATCATCGAGGCCAGCCACCACTTCGGCAGCTTCTTCGGCGGCCAGATCACCGCCGCCGGCAAGACACGGCCGGCGCAGGTCCTGGTCATCGGTGCCGGTGTCGCGGGGCTCAGCGCCCTCGCCGCCGCACGCGGCCTGGGGGCCGAGGTGCGAGCCTTCGACACGCGAGCCTCCGCCAAGGAGCAGGTCGAGAGCCTGGGTGCGCGCTTCCTGGAGCTGGACTTCGAGGAAGAGGGCGAGACGGCTTCGGGCTACAGCAAGCTGATGTCCCCCGCCTTCATCGAGGCCGAGATGGCGCTCTTCGCCGAGCAGGCCGCGGAGGTCGACATCATCGTCACCACCGCCCTGGTCCCCGGCAAGAAGGCGCCCACGCTCATCACCGAGGCCATGGTCCACAGCATGCGGCCGGGCTCGGTCATCGTGGACCTCGCCGCCGAGCAGGGCGGCAACTGCGAGCTGACCGAGGCGACCAAGACGGTCGAGATCGGGGGCGTGACCGTCATCGGCTACACCGACCTGACCTCGCGCCTCGCGACGCACGCTTCCCAGTTCTTCGGCCAGAACATCGTGCACCTCATCGACGACATGGGCGGCGCGGAGAACTTCCGCGTCGACCACGACGACGAAGCGGTTCGCGGTGCCCTCGTCCTGGAGAAGGGCGAGCTGATGTGGCCGCCGCCGCCGTCCAAGGTGGTCGCGGTGCCCGCGGTCAAACCTGACCCGGTGGTGGAGCAGGTTCCGGTCCCCGCGCCGGTCGCGGCTGTCCCGGCGACCAACACGAAACGAAACGTTGGCAGCCTCGCTGCGGCCATCGGCCTGACCTGGCTGGGGCTCAACGCGCCGGCCGACTTCCTGCAGCACTTCACCGTCTTCGTCCTGGCCTGCTTCATCGGCTGGCAGGTCGTCTGGAACGTGAAGCCCGCGCTGCACACGCCGCTCATGGCGGTCACCAACGCCATCTCCGGCATCATCATCGTGGGCGGCATCCTCCAGGCGGCCACGGGCGAGATGTCCATGGCTGCGTTCCTGGGCGCCGTCGCGATCCTGGTCGCTTCCATCAACGTCGTGGGCGGGTTCCTCGTGACCCACCGCATGCTCAAGATGTTCCGGAGGTAGGCGGCCATGGAAGACCAACTCGGCAACCTGCTCTCCGTCGCCTACCTGGCCGCCGGAGTCCTCTTCATCCTCAGCCTGGGTGGCCTCGCCAGCCAGGAGACCGCCCGGCGCGGCAACATCTACGGCATGGTCGGCATGGCCATCGCCATCGTCGCCACCACGCTGGACGAGCGGGTGCAGTCCTTCTGGCTGCTCATCGCGGCCGTCGCGGCCGGCGGCTACTACGGCAGCCGGCTCGCGCTCAAGGTCGAGATGACGGCCATGCCGCAGCTCGTCGCGGCGCTGCACAGCTTCGTCGGCCTCGCGGCCGTGCTCGTGGGCTTCTCGTCCTACCTGGCCCCTGCGGCCGAGGGCGGCAACCACCTCGTGCACGCCATCGAGATCTACGCCGACGTCGCCCTGGGGGCCTTGACCTTCACGGGCTCCGTGGTCGCCTGGGGCAAGCTCGACGGCCGCTTCAGCGGCAAGCCGGTCCTGCTGCCCAA
>JAJDAI010000237.1 GCA_029261955.1 Deltaproteobacteria bacterium
GGGCGGCCGCCCGTCGCAGCACCGCCGCGTCGAGCAGGGCGCCCGCAGCGTCGCTGCTGCCGTCGATCCCGTCGGTGCCGACCGCCAGCACGAGGCCCTCGTCCAGGGATTCGTAGGCTCCCAGGGCGAACTCGTGGTTGCGCCCGCCGCGCCCGGTCCCCGTCACGGTGACGGTCGTCTCGCCGCCGGACACCTGGCTGGGCCCCTGGGCGAAGGCGGCGCCTGCCTCGCGCGCCTCCCCGCGGACCGGCTCGCCCGGCCGTCCGCCGGCGGCCTGCACGGCGACGGTCCAGTCGGCCGCGAGATCGAAGGGCAGGCCCGCGTGCGGGCCCGAGGCGACGAGCTCCGGCGGGTGTCCGGGCACGTCGGAGATGAGGGCGCAGCGCAGGTCCCGACCAGCGAGCAGGCGCGCGAGGCCCCCGTCCTTGAGCCGATCCTGGGTCGCCCGCAGCGCGTTGAGCTGGGCGATGTCCCAGCCGGCCTCCGAGGCGGCGGTCCAGGAGGCGCGGATGGAGGGGATGCTGTGACCCGGGCTGGGGGCGCACAACATCGAGCTGCCGCCCCCGCTGACCAGCAGGACGAGGGGGCCGGAGCCGGCGGCCAGGGCTTCGACCCGCTGCGCGTGCTCCTCGGCCTCGTCGCAGGGCAGGGGGTGGCCGCCTTCCACCGACTCCAGGGGGCCCAGGGGGCCTACGTCGCGCCCGATGACGATCCCGCCCCGCAGCGACAGCCGCGAGCGCGCCGCGCGGGCCATGCCGGCGGCCGCCTTGCCGAAGGCGATGACGGTGACCGGCTCGGCGGGCCAGCCGCTGGCGAGCCAGCCGTCGATCACCCGGGCGGTGCAGCGCTGGGGATCCACGGCGAGCAGCGCGGCTTCGACCCGATCCAGGGCGTTGGCGCGCAGCGCCCGGGCGGCGCCGTCCACCTCGGCGAGCAGCTCGGCGCGGTTTCGAATCGGGGACGCTTCGGTCACACAGCAAGCCTAGACCCGCCACGCGCGGATGCTAGAACCCGTCGAGCGGAGACCCGAAATGAAGCGACGCGACTTCCTGAAGACCTCGGCCGCCACCCTCGCTGGAGCGGCCGGCGCCACGGCCCTGCTGGCCGGCTGCGACAGCGAACAGAAAGCGACCGCACAGGACGCCCCGGCCGTGCACACCCGCAAGAAGGTGCGCTGGCGGCTGGCCTCGAGCTTCCCGCGTGGCCTGGACACCATCTTCGGCGGCGCCGAGGTGCTGGCGGAGCGCGTGAAGGCGCTGTCGGGCGGCGACTTCGAGATCCGCGTGTACCCCGCCGGCGAGCTGGTCCCGGGGCTCCAGGTCCTCGATTCGGTGCAGCAGGGCACGGTCCAGGTCGGCCAGACCGCGAGCTACTACTACACGGGCAAGAACCCGGCCCTCGCCTTCGACACCTGCGTGCCCTTCGGCATGACCTCGCGCCAGCAGACGGGCTGGTTGCTGGAGGGCGGCGGCCTGGAGCTGATGCGCGGCCTGTTCGCCGACTTCAACATCATCAACTTCCCCGCCGGCAACACGGGCGGGCAGATGGGCGGCTGGTTCAAGCGGGAGATCAACAGCGTCAGCGACCTGAAGGGCCTGAAGATCCGCATCCCGGGCCTGGGAGGCTCGGTCATGGACCGGCTGGGGGCCACGGTGCAGGTGCTCGCGGGCGGCGACATCTTCCCCGCCCTGGAGCGCGGCGCCATCGACGCCACCGAGTGGGTCGGGCCCTACGACGACGAGAAGCTCGGCTTCTACAAGGTCGCGAAGCTCTACTACTACCCGGGCTGGTGGGAGCCGGGACCGAGCCTGTCCTACTACGTGAACACGGAGCAGTGGGCCCAGCTGCCGGCGGTCTTCAAGGAGATCTTCACCGCGGCCGCCTCGGAGTCCGCGACGTCGATGCAGGCCCGCTACGACGCCCGCAACCCGGCCGCGCTGGACCGGCTGCTCGGGCACGGCGTGCAGCTCAAGCCCTTCGGCAGCGACGTGCTGGACGCCTGCGCGCAGGCCTCGCGCGAGGTGCTCGAGGAGCACGCCGCCGCCGACCCGGCCTACCGCGCCGTCTACGAGACCTGGCTCAAGGCCCGCAACGAGTCCTTCACCTGGTGGCGCACCGCCGAGATGGCCTACGCCGAGGCCGCCTTCAAGCTGGGCTGATCCCATCCTCCCTCCGGTCCTTCCAGTCGTGCGACTCGCGCTGCTGCTGCTGCTCATCCCCCAGCTGGCCTTCGCCGGGGGCCTGGCCGATCGCCTGGAGCAGCGCTTCGGCACCGGGGAGATCCGGCCGGGCGTGCGGCGCTGGACGGAGCCCGAGCTGAAGGTCCTGGAGGCCTCGCTGGCCTCGCTGGAGCCGAAGGAGCTTCGCGCCCTGCGTGGGGTCGACATCGTGCGCCAGGGCCTGAGCCCCCGACCCTTCGGCGCGGGGCTCTACAAGGTCGACCGCCGGGGCGCGCGCATCCTCATCTACGACCGCGCCTTCCGCGGGCCGGGCAAGGGCAGCTCGCGAAAGCCCAACCGCACGATCGTGCACGAGGTCGGCCACGCCATCTCCCACAAGCCCGTGCGCGACGCGCAGCGCAAGGCGAGGCGGGACGTGAACGCCGCCAACGCCGCCGTCGACGCCTACAACGCGCAGGTGCGGCGGACCAACGCGGCGGCGCGGCGCTTCAACCGCAGCCAGAAGGCCAGCGATCGCAAGACGGTCGACCGGGAGCGGCGCAAGCTGCGCCCGCTGGGGGAGCGCAAGGACGCCTTGATGAAGGTGGCCCAGGCCAGCAACCGCACCACCCGGCAGCTGCACCGTCGGCACCGCTCGCCGACCCCGCGGGGCGGGCTCCTCAAGGAGTACCGGCAGCAGCTGCGCGGCAAGCGGGGCCCCACGCCCTACGGACGCACCAGCCTGCAGGAGTCCTTCGCCGAGTCCTTCAGCCTGCACCACTGCGACCCGTCGGCCCTGAAGAAGAAGCTCCCGCGGGTCGCCGAGTGGTTCCGAGCGCGCGGCCACGTCGACTGATCCCGGGGATCACATTCCCTTACACCCGCGCTGCAGTCGCACACGCGGGGGCGCGCATGCTCTCTCTGAGGCCAGGGGTTGTCCCGGCCGACCGACGGAGCCGCCATGTCTGATCGCATCACCCGCCGCCAGCTCATCCCGCAACGCGTGATCGATGCTGCCATCACCCTGTCTGACCGGTCCTTCCCCTCCTCTGCGGAACCGGCCGGACTGGACTCGATGGCCATCGCGGTGGTGGGTGTTCGTGCCCGGCGAATGGACATGTTCGGCGTCATCGCCGCCCCCCTTGTGGTGGCGCTGCTCTGGCTCGCCATCGCGGCGGGCCCGGCGCTCCTCGGCTGAAACGGATCGGGCGTCGCGGGCCTCTGCCAACCATCCCCCCCGGGGGTCCGCGGCGTTCGATCCATCAGTCTTTGAGCAGTCCTGTGACGAGCTCGGGGAAGACACAGATCAGGACGAGGCCCACGAGCTGGATGCAGATGAAGGGGATCACCCCCTTGTAGATCGTCGTCGTGGGCACGTCTTCGGGGGTCACGCCGCGCAGGTAGAAGAGCGCGAAGCCGAAGGGCGGCGTCAGGAAGCTGGTCTGCAGGTTCATGCCGATCATCACCCCGAACCAGACCAGATCGATGCCCAGGATCTTCGCCGCCGGCACGAGCAGCGGCAGGATGATGAAGGCGATCTCGAAGAAGTCGATGAAGAAGCCCAGGACGAAGATGACGAGGTTGGCCACCACGAGCAGGCCGATCTTGCCGCCGGGCAGGTTCACCAGCAGATCCTCGATCCACACGTCGCCGTAGAGGCCGCGGAAGACCAGCGTGAAGGCGGTCGAGCCGATGAGCAGGAAGATGACCATCGAGGTCAGCTTCGTGGTGTAGCCCATGGTGTCGCGCAGGGCCGGCCAGCTCAGGCGGCGGTTGATGGCGGCGAGCACCATCGCGCCGACCGCGCCCAGAGCGCCCGCTTCGGTGGGGGTCGCGACCCCGAAGAAGATGGAGCCGAGCACCAGCAGGATCAGGGCGAGCGGCGGGATCAGGACCAGCACCACGCGCTTCAGCAGCGGCAGGCCGATGCCCTCGCGCTCTTCCACGGGGAGCGCCGGAGCCGCCTCGGGGCGGAGGAAGGCGACGGCGACCACGTACAGCGCGTACATGCCGGCGAGCATGATCCCGGGGATCAAGGCGCCCACGAAGAGGTCCCCGACCGAGACCCCCATCTGGTCGGCGAGCACCACCAACACCACCGAGGGCGGGATGATCTGCCCGAGGGTGCCCGAGGCCGCGATGATCCCCGTCGCCAGCTCCCGGCTGTAGCCGTAGCGCAGCATCACGGGCAGGGAGATCAGGCCCATCGCGACGACGCTCGCGCCCACGACGCCGGTCGCCGCCGCCAGCAGCGCGCCCACGAAGACGACGGCCAGGGCCAGGCCTCCGCGCAGCGGGCCGAAGAGCATGCCGATGGTCTTGAGCAGGTCCTCCGCCAGCTTCGACTTCTCGAGCATCGTGCCCATGAAGATGAAGAAGGGCACCGCGAGCAGCACGTAGTTGGACATCACCCCGAAGACGCGCTCGGGGAAGGCGTAGAGCAGCGCCCACTCGAAGAAGCCGGCCTCGACCCCGATGAACGCGAACATCAGCGCGGTGCCGCCGAGCGAGAACGCCACGGGGTAGCCCGAGAAGATGAACAGGAACGCCGTGACGAACATCAGCGGCGCGAGCAGGTCGGTGCTCACCGGGTGATGTCCCGGATGCGGGCCAGGGCCTTGATGCCCTGGGAGATCCCCTGGAGGCCGAGCATCGCGAAGGCGAGGGGGAGCACGGTCTTCAGCGGGTAGCGGGCCAGGCCGCCGGGGTCGGGGCTGCCCTCACGCACGGCCCAGCTGGACTCCAGGGCGGGCCAGGAGGTGGCGATGGCGAAGGCGCAGAAGGGGAGCAGGAAGAGCAGGACGCCGAGCAGGTCGATCCAGGCCCTCTTCTTCGGGGACAGGCGGCCGTAGAGCACGTCGACGCGGACGTGGGCGTCGTCGCGCAGGGTCCAGGCGGCGCCGAGCAGGAAGAGCAGGCTGAAGAGGTACCACTGGAGCTCGATGAAGGCGTTGCGGGCGAGGTTCACCCCGATCCAGCGGCCCGCGTAGCGTGCGACGGCGTTGAAGGCGCCGATCAGCACCATCAACAACGCGAGCCAGGACGCCGCCCGGCCCACCCAGGTGCTGGCGCGGTCGATCCAGGCCGAGACGCGCAGCAGTGTCTGCATCCACCCTCCAGTGAAGCGGCGAGTCTAGCGATCGCCCTGGGTGTCCTGCATGCTGCGGCGCGGAGGGCCGATGTCGGAGCTGAGTCAGGACTTCAAGGATGCGCTGTCGAGCTGGGCGAGCGGCGTGTCCGTGGTGGCGACGAAGGCCGATGGCCTGCTCTACGGTCTGACCGTCAGCAGCTTCACGAGCGTGTCCCTGGATCCGCCGCTGATCCTCGTGTGCATCGGGCACTGGAACCGCATGCCCGAGCTGGTCAAGACGGCGGGGGGCTTCACGGTCTCCATCCTCGCGCGGGATCAGGAGCACGCCTCCAACTACTTCGCCTCGCCGGGCCGCGAGCCGACGACCGGCTTCCACGACGACGTGCCCGGGGGCTGGACGGGAGTCGGGCGGCCGGTCGTGCAGGGCGCCGCCGCCTGGCTGTGCTGCGACCTGGAGCACGTGCTGGACGCGGGGGACCACACCGTCTTCGTGGGGCGGGTGGTCGAGGCCGTCAGCGACCCCGAGAAGAAGCCGCTGCTGTACTTCCGCCGGGGCTACGGCGGGGTCGAGCTGGGCTGAGCGCGGGCGCCTGGAGAGCTACAGCTGCGGGTGCGCCGCCTTCATGTGTTCGATGCGGCGCTCGATGTTCGAGATGATCGAGCGCATCACCAGCGAAAGCTGGACGTCCCCCTGCGACTCTTCGGCGAGTCGGCGCAGGATCGTCAGCTGGTCCATCTGGTCGACGATGTCGTGCGCGAGCATGTCGAAGAGCTCGGCGCCTTCGGGATCCGGCTGGAAGCCGAGGGCCTCGGGCAGCGGCTTGGGCCGCTCCACCGCGGCGGGCCAGTCGCGCTTCATCCGGCCTTCGATCCAGTCCACGAAGCCCAGGTCCTCGTCGTGGGCGGCGCCATAGAGCGCCGCCAGCTCGTCGGCGTCGAGGCCGTTCAGGCGGAGCTGGTGGATCCGCTCGCGCTCGGCGAGGGCGAGCAGGCGGCTGCGCACCTCCTCCAGCAGGTTCAGCTTCGCCAGCCCCTGGTCGTGGTGCTGGCGCGCGGTGTCGGGTCGGTCGTGGTGCCCCGCGGCGGCGGTTCCGACGAGGCTCTGACCTGTGAGGCTGCGGCCCATGGTGGATCTCCCTTTGCGGTCAGCCTCCCACCTCGAACGCGGGCGGGCAATCCCCAACGCGGGGCGGCCGCGTCGGGGTCTGGATCGGGCGGAGATCGGGCTCGATCCAGGCGGCGCGGGACTCGGGGGACAGGAGCACGTCGCGGCTCCAGTGGCTCAGCAGCTGCAGCTTGTCGCCGAGCCGCAGGCAGGCCCGGAGCGCGGCGTCCTCCAGCGGCAGATCGGGGTCCAGCTCCCGCTGCATCAGCTCCAACCAGCCCCGCGTGATCGTCTCGTGGTAGCCCGAGGTGGGCCCCGTCTCGATGCCGTGCGCGTCCAGGAAGCGGTGCAGGCCATCCCGCAGCCGGTCGAGGGCGTGGGGCAGGTCCGGCTCGACGCGAAGCAGCGCGGCCGCGACGAGCAGGTGCTCCCGGTGGTGCCACTGCTCCGTCGGCAGGGTGGAGGCTTCGAAGTCCGCCAGGAGCTGGGCGATCTCGGCGTCCGATCTCGGCGCCGGGTGCCCGAACTCCCAGGAGGTGAAGCGCGTGCGGAAGCCGATCCGGGCGTAGATGCGCTCCGGCTCGCTGTCCCGCTCTGCGGTGATCCAGAGGGGCCGGTCGGGGCGCCGATCCAGGTGGCGCTTCGCGAGGCCCGCGACGAGGGACGAAGCCAGGCCCCGGCCACGCCACTCGGGGTGGGTCTGCACGTCCTGGTAGCGGGAGTCGTGTGGGCCGTCGATGACCGCGGCGGCTGCGATCGCGGAGCCGTCCGGTGCGAAGGCCGCCCACTGGGCGCCGTGCCCGTCCTCGACCTGTGCGCGGCGCTCGGCCAGGGCCCAACGCAGGTAGGCCTGGCCGCTGTCGTCGTCCTGCCAGCTGTTGATGAGCAGGCCCAAGGCGTGCAGGGCGGGCCAGTCGGCGGCCTGAGCGGGGCGGATCGTGATCGCTTCGGGGAGGGGCCGGGCTGTGAACTGCTGCAGGGCCGCCGCGTCCAGGCCCATCGCGCTCAGGGTGTAGGCGACGAGGCCGGGGGGTGCCTCGGGGCAGCTCTGCACCCCCTCGGCCTCGAAGCAGAGGTAGGCGGTCGGCACGCCCTTGCCGGCGTGCGCGCTGCGCCAGGTCGCGAGGTGCTGTTCGAAGTGGGGCCAGGGCGGCTCATCGAGGATCAGCCGGTGCCCGAAGCTCGCCGAGCGGCAGGCCGGCGTGTCCCCGATCAGCCCGGCCTCGACCTCCCTCCAGGTCGTGCTGCGGGCGATCGCGAAGCGCGCCGTGCGCACGCAGGGCAGGTCCCGGGCCCTCATCAGCCGAAGCGCACGACGTAGACCGGCGGCAGGTGCTTCGACAGCGTCTTCCAGCCGTCGCCCCCGTTCTCGCTCACGAACAGCGAGCCCGTCGTCGAGCCGAAGGCCAGCCGGTTGCCGCGGTGGCACACGTCCAGGGCGTGCCGGAAGACGAGGTCGTAGGCGTCCTGCTGCGGCAGGCCGTTGCGCAGGATGTCGAAGCTCTGGCCGCCGTCGGTGGTGCGCGCGACCACGAGCTTGCCGTCGACCGGGATGCGGCAGTCGTCCTTCACCGCGGGCACGAACCAGGCGGTGTCCGGGTCGGTGGGGTGAGCGGCGACCGGGAAGCCGAACTTGCTGGGCTGGGGGTGGATCTCCTGCCAGCTTCGGCCGCCGTCGGTGCTGCGG
>JAJDAI010000238.1 GCA_029261955.1 Deltaproteobacteria bacterium
CGACCACGCGGGCCCCTTCTTCGAAGGCGCGGGCAACGGACTCTGGATCCAGGACGGCGGCGTCTTCACGCGCACGGCCCCGGAGCCCTCGGAGACCCCGGGCCTCACCCACCACGCGCACTTCGCGGACTTCGACGGCGACGGCGACCCGGACCTGCTGGTGCTCAACGACGGCGGCAACTTCGGCAACAACAGCGAGCTCTGGGAGAACCGGGGCGGCTCCTGGCGCGAGCGCGGGCACGACGGCTTCGGCGTGCTGGAGAACCCCATGGGCGCCCTGGTCCACGACCTCGACGGCGACGGCCACCTCGACCTCTGGACGACCGACATCCACCGCACGCGGGTCTTCGCCGGGGGGCCGGACTGGGACTTCGTGGACACCGGGCTGGTGTGGGTCGACCCCGCGGAGCACCGGCCCGGCGATGTCTCCTGGTCGCTGCTGCCCGTGGACCCGGACGGGGACGGACAGCTCGACGTCTTCGCCAGCTACGGCGGCCTGTTCGGCACGCTCAACGACGGCTCGCCCTCGGTCGAGGACCAGGCCGACCGCCTCTACCGCTGGGCCCCGGGCCCGGTCTACCGCTCCGATCCCTCGCTGCTGCCCGAGCTGCCCGCACGCAACGCGCGCGGCGCGGCGATGGGGGACCGCAACGGCGACGGCCTGCCCGACCTCGTGGTGCGCAACATCCAGGGCCCGGCCCACCTGCTGCTCAGCCGCTGCACCCCCGCGCGGCGCCTCGTGGTCCGGCTCCGGCACGACGGCTCCCAGAACCGGCAGGCCGTCGGCGCCGTCATCACGGTCGGCGCGCAGGCCCGGGCGGTGACCGCCGGGGGCTTGGGCACCTACTCGGGCAGCGGACCCGAGCTGTATTTCGGACTCGGCAGCGCGGACAGCACGCCGGTCGAGGTCCGTTGGCCCGACGGCGCGGTGGACGCCTTCGACGGCGTGCCCACCGACGCCGTGATCACCATCACGCGGCCCTGATCCGCGCCGTGCCCCCACGATCCGCCCTGCCCGCGCGCGGCGCCTGATCCAGAATGCCGGCGATGCTCAAGCGCCTCGGCCTCCCCCTGCTGCTCGCCCTCGCCCTGCCGCTGCCGGCGCAGGCGCAGATCGCGAAGAAGCCCCTGGCCCCCGTGCGGGCCGCGACCGCCCAGCTCGACGCGTCGGTCCAGGCCTGGTTCGCAGGCAAGCCGGCGGAGCAGGCCTTCGCGCCCTGGACCGTGACCATCCGGTCGCAGGGGGACGACGGCACGATCCCCGAGCAGATCCGCAAGGCGGGCGGCACCTCGCTGTCGCTGCTGGCCTTCGAGCTGGAGGTGACGCTCCAGGACGGCGCGGGCAACAACATCGAAGTGAAGTCCGCGGTCTTCACGACCCCCGACCAGGTGGGCCTGCTCCACCTGCGCGTGCACGACGAGAGCATGCCCGACGGCGCGCCCATCGCCGCTGCGCCCGCGACGGCCCGCCCCCTCGCCCGCGCTGCCAGCGCCCTGGGGGCGCAGCTGGTCTCACCGAGCTGTGAGGACCTCGTCATCCCCGATCCCGCGACCCACTGGCCGGGCGCCGCCTTCCTCGAGCGGGCGAGCGCGGCCAGCCAGCGCCTGCGTGATGAGCTGCCCGAGCTCTGCGCGAAGATGCAGCAGCCCGGCATGAAGGCCACCTGGTTCGACGTGGACGACTTCACCTTCCTCGTCCGCGGCGAGGGGGGCTCGTACCTCGGCATCTTCGAGGGGGAGTTCGAGCTGGACGACGGGCAGGTGGTGCTGGAGCTGAACCACTTCGATCTGCTGCCCGAGCCCGCGGCTCCCTGAGCTCACTCCACCCGCAACACCCCGGGCACGACGTCCTCCAGGGGGCCGACCTGCACCCGCAGCTCGCCCTCCACGCCGTCGACGTCCGGCATCAGCCCGCCGTAGGCGAAGAAGACCTCGAAGCGGTGGCTGATGACCTCCCCGCCGGAGTCGCAGACGGCTTCGTACTGCTCGAAGCTGCGTGAGGCCAGGACCTCGTCCCCGGCGACGAAGCGCGCGTCCAGCGCCCCGACCGGGTCTCCGCCACCGAAGCCCACGAAGCGCAGGCCGATCTCCAGGGCGATCGCGCCCTGGTACTGCCGCTGCACGGTGAACTCGAAGCCATCAGGCAGCGGGTCGAAGGGAGCCTCGCGGCCGACGATCTCCAGCGCCGGCTCGCCGGGCTGGCCGGGGCAATCGGGGCCCGCGACGCTGTCGTCGTCGTCCCCGGCGGGGGACTCGAGAACGCATCCGAAGAGGAGCAGAACGGGGAGCAGGCGCAGCACGACGGGGAGCGTGCCGCCGCACCCAGGCTGGCGCCAGCCGCATTTCCCCCGCTTGACAGGTGCAGGGGTGCTCTTAGGTTGCTTTGGAGCGGCCGGAAGGCATGGCTCCCAAAGACAAAAAGCTTGAGTTTTCAACGAGGTGCAGCGAGCGCCTCACTTGGAGGAATCCGTCCATGGGCAAGATCATCGGCATCGATCTGGGCACCACGAACTCTGTCGTTTCGGTGATGGAGGGCAAGGAGGCGAAGGTTCTGACCAACGAGGAGGGCGCGCGTACGACGCCGTCCGTCGTCGCGTTCACCAAGGACGGCGACCGACTCGTGGGGCAGGCTGCACGCCGCCAGGCAATCACCAACCCCAACCGCACCGTCTACTCGGTCAAGCGCTTCATGGGCATGGCGTACTCGGAGGTCTCCAAGGAGGCCAAGCGCGTGCCCTACGGCGTCGAGAAGTCCAAGAGCGGTGGCATCGCCATCGACATCGACGGCAAGAAGTACAGCCCGCCCGAGATCAGCGCGCAGATCCTGATGAAGCTGAAGCGCGCGGCCGAGGAGTACCTCGGGGCCAAGGTGACCGAAGCGGTCATCACGGTGCCGGCCTACTTCAACGACGCGCAGCGCCAGGCCACCAAGGACGCGGGCAAGATCGCGGGCCTCGAGGTCAAGCGCATCATCAACGAGCCCACCGCGGCGGCCCTGGCCTACGGCCTGGACAAGAAGGCCGACGAGATGGTCGCGGTCTACGACCTCGGCGGCGGCACCTTCGACATCTCGATCCTCGAGATCGGCGACAACGTCGTCGAGGTGAAGTCCACCAACGGCGACACCCACCTGGGTGGCGACGACTTCGACCAGATCCTCATCGACTGGCTGACCGCGACCTTCAAGAAGGACACGGGCATCGACGTCAGCGAGGACACGATGGTCCTGCAGCGCCTCAAGGAAGCGGCTGAGAAGGCCAAGATCGAGCTGAGCTCCGCCCAGCAGACCGAGGTCAACCTGCCCTTCCTGACCGCCGACGCCACCGGGCCGAAGCACCTGCAGGTCAACCTGACGCGCCCGCAGTTCGAGAAGATGATCGACCCGATCGTCCAGAAGACCATGGGCCCGGTGAAGAAGGCCATGAAGGACGCGGGCCTCAAGCCCTCGGACATCGACGAGGTCATCCTGGTCGGCGGCTCGACCCGCATCCCGCTGGTCCAGAAGAACGTCCAGGACTTCTTCGGCAAGGAAGCCAACAAGTCGGTGAACCCCGACGAGGTCGTGGCCATGGGTGCCGCGGTCCAGGGTGGTGTCTTCACCGGTGAGGTCACCGACGTCCTGCTGCTGGACGTCAGCCCGCTGTCCCTGGGCATCGAGACCCTCGGCGGCGTCCTGACGCGCCTCATCGAGCGCAACACGACGGTGCCCTGCGAGAAGACCGAGGTCTTCTCCACCGCCAGCGACAACCAGACGGCCGTGGACATCCACGTGCTCCAGGGCGAGCGCGACTTCGCTCGGGACAACCGCACGCTGGGCCGCTTCCAGCTGGTGGGCATCCCGGCGGCGCCCCGCGGCGTGCCGCAGGTCGAGGTCAAGTTCGAGATCGATGCCGACGGCATCGTGCACGTCTCGGCGAAGGACAAGGCCACCGGCAAGGAGCAGTCCATCCGCATCGAAGCGAGCGGCGGGCTGAGCAAGGACGAGGTCGACGCGTTGGTGAAGGAGGCCGAGGGCCACGCCGACGAGGATCACGCCCGCCGCGAGGCGGTCGAGAAGCGCAACCAGCTCGACACCTTCATCTACCAGACGGAGAAGCAGCTCAACGAGAGCGGCGACAAGCTGCCGGAGGAGCTGAAGACCCGCCTGGAAGAGGCGCTGGAAGAGGGCCGCAAGGCCGTCGCGTCCGAGGATCCGACGGAGGTCAACGAGGCCTTCACGAAGATCGAGGCGTTGGCTCACGAGCTGGCCCAGGCCATGTACACCGACCCGGCCAACGCCGATGCCGGCGGCGGCGACATGGGCTTCGACCAGGCTGCGGCCTCGGGCGGCGGTGAGGACGACAACGTGATCGACGCGGAGTTCGAAGAGTCGAACTGACCGCTGATCCCAGCCAGAACCTAGACGGCCCGGGCCTTTTGGCTCGGGCCGTCTCGCTTGGGGGCTGTGTGAGAAAGCACATCCGTGGCCGTCCCAACATGACGGATGTCTGGCAGCGTGTTACTCAACCAGGGCGATGAAGGCCGACGCTGTCCTTTTGCTCTCGTTCGGAGGCCCCGAGGCTCCCTACGACGTCATGCCCTTCCTGCGCCGCGTGGTCGCGGGGCGCGGCGTGCCGGACGCGCGGCTGCAGGTGGTCGAACGGCACTACCAGGCCTTCGGCGGGCGAAGCCCCATCAACGACGAGAACCGGGCCCTCCGCTCTGCCTTGCAGGACGAGCTCGCCCGTCGCGACCGCCCGCTCCGGGTCTACTGGGGCAACCGCTTCTGGCACCCGCTGCTCGCGGACACGGCCCGCACCATGCGCGACGACGGCGTGCAGAACGCCCTGGTCTTCGCGACCTCGGCCTTCGGCTCCTTCTCGGGCTGCCGCGCCTACCAGCGCGACCTCGACGGGGTCGATGGGCCCGCCTTCCACAAGCTGCGGCCCTTCAGCGGGCAGCCGGGCTTTCTCGAGGCCGTCACGGCCGAGGCGGCTGAGGCGCGCAGGGCCCTGGGGCCGAACCCGCGGCTGATCTTCACCGCCCACAGCATCCCCCGGGGCATGGCCGCCACGAGCCCCTACGTGGAGCAGCTCCAGACCGCGTGCGCCGAGGTGGCCTCCCGGCTCGGCATGACGGAGTGGCGGCTGGCCTGGCAGTCCCGCTCGGGCCCCCCCCAGGTGCCCTGGCTCGAGCCGGACATCTGCGACGTGCTCCGCGAGCTGCCCGAGGACAGCGAGGTCCTCCTGGTGCCCATCGGCTTCGTCTCGGACCACATGGAGGTCGACTGGGACCTGGACACCGAGGCCGCCGCGGCCGCGGCCGGGTCTGGCGTCACCCTGGCGCGAGCCCAGACCCCGGGCCGACACCCCGCGTTCGTCGGCATGGCGGCCGACCTGATCGAAGCTGCGTTGGACGGCGGCGAGGTCGCGGCCCCCTGCGCATCCGACTGCTGCCCGGCCCCGCGCCGGTGAGTCGGGATTTGTTTGTCTGGCGCGA
>JAJDAI010000239.1 GCA_029261955.1 Deltaproteobacteria bacterium
GTCGGTGCTGGCGTCGTCGACGAGCAGCACCTCCATGCGCCAGTCCTGCTCGAGCACGCGCCCCACCAGCTCCTCGACGAAGCGGCGCTCGTTGTAGACGGGGATGACGATGGACAGGAGCGGGTCCTGGAGCGGCGCTGGCATCAGCGGGCCCGCCGGATCTGCGTGGTCCAGACGCCCTGGGTCTCGTGCTGGGTCAGGAATTCGTAGCGGTTGGCGCTGCACCAGTCCTGCAGATCGAGCTCCGCGCCGGGATCGTCGGCCACCACCTCCAGCACGGCGCCGGTCGGCACGACGCGGATCGCGCGACCCGCCTTGATGACGGGCACGGGGCACAGCAGGCCGAGGCAGTCGAGCCGCCAGAGCTGCTCGTCGATCTGCGTCAAGGGGAGGGGAGCGCGGGCCATCGGCGGCGCAGTGTAGCCGGCGAGATTCCCAGCCGCGTGAGCGCGCTCGGCCCATCGGGGGAGGTGTGTGTCTGGACTGGCACAGCCGTTGCGTTGGATGGGCGCCGAAGGAGCCAGCCATGCGCACCCTGTTCCTCCTCCCACTTCTCCTCCTGTCGCTGGTGTTGACCTTTGCTCTGTCGGGGTGCCCCAGCGCGGCGGACGACGACGACACCTCGGACGACGACGACGCCGTGGACGACGACGACACCGCCTTGCTCGACACGGACGGGGACGGCGTGCCCGACGTGGCCGACTGCGCCCCCGAGGATCCGACCCGCTACCCCGGCGCCACCGACGTGCCGGACGACGGCATCGACCAGGACTGCAACGGCTCGGACACCGTCACCTGCTTCATCGACGTGGACGGCGACGGCTTCGCGGGCCTGTCGACCGTGCTCTCGCAGATCGGCAACTGCGACGCGCCCGGGCTCTTCGACGTGTCCGAGGACTGCGACGACGGGAACGTGGCGGTGCACCCCGGCGCGGCGGAGACCGTCGAGGACGGCATCGACCAGGACTGCAACGGCTTCGACTCGGTCAACTGCTTCGTGGACAGCGACGGCGACGGCGCGGGCAGCACGAGCACCGCGATCTCCGAGGACGAGGACTGCGACGACACCGGCGAGTCCTCGAGCTCGGACGACTGCGACGACGCGGACGGCGACCGCTTCCCGGCCGCGGTCGAGGTCTGCGACTCGGCCATGGACCTGGACTGCGACGGCCTGGACGCCTGCGCCGACTCCGACTGCTGGACCAGCGCCCTGTGCGAGGTGCTGCTCGGCGCCGACGGCCAGACCGGCCTGCCGGGCGACCTCTACCGCATCGATCCCCTGACCGGCGCGGGCACGTCCATCGGCGCCATCGGCTACGCCATCACCGGCCTGGCGCTCGCGCCCGACGGCCTGCTCTACGGCTCCGAGGCCACGCGCAGCGGCTCCCTGGGCCCGGCGCGCCTCATCCTCATCGACCGCGTCACCGGCGCGGGCACGCCGGTCGGCGAGCTCTGGGACGGCTCGCTCAACCACGGATCGACGGCGGACCTCTGCTTCGTGGGCACGGACCTGTTCGGTTGGAGTGAGTTCGGCGACGACCCGATCCACATCGACACGAACACCGGCGCCGTGACGGTCATCGCCAGCACCGGCGTGAGCTCGTCGGGCAGCGGCATGGCGACCGCCGCGGACGGCACCGTCTGGTTCGTGCCCGGCCGCGTGAACGGCTCGCTCTACACCATCGACGTGAGCACCGGCATCGGCACCATCGGGCCGTCCCTGAGCGGCGGGACCCACGACAACCTCAACAGCATGACCTTCGTGAACGGGGTGCTGTACGGGGTCGAAGTCATCGACGACGCCGACCCGACGACGGCGGCGCAGCTCGTGACCATCGACACGAGCACCGGCGTGATCACGCCCGTCGGCGACGTGCCGCCCGGCCTCGACGCCCTGGCCGGTTGGCCTCCGTGAGGCTCGTGCTGCTCGCCGCGTTCGTCGCCGGAACCGCCGTGGCGATGGCGCCGCGGGTCGTGGCCCTGGACCCCGACCCGCCCCGCTTCCCCCCGTGGAGGCTGGACGTGCGACCCCCAGCGCTCCCCTCGGGCGTGACGCTCGCGCTCGACGTCAGGGGCTCCCGTTGCCCCGAGCGCTCGCGGGAGGCGCTGGTCGTGCTCGACCAGGGCACGGAGACGGTGCAGCCCGTCGCGGAAGCCCTGGCCCGAGCCGGCTCTCTGCTCGTGACCGAAGGCCGGCACGAGGGGGAGCGGGCCCTGCCCCTGGCTGCCTTGTTGGGGCGGCGGGACTCCCTGGAGGTCTGGCCCTGCCGCGGCGTGATCTTCGCCGTGGACGGGGCGACGCTGCGCGCGGACCCGGAGCGCTACAGCCTGGTGAAGAGCGGGCGCGGGACGCTGAAGCTCTTGGATCGGGATGGCGGGCGGCGGGGGATCCTGAAGAACGTGGCGGCCGTGCGGCTGCGGTGATCGGGGGAGGGGAGGAACGCGAACGCGCAGAGAGCCCCGGCCAAAGCAGCCTTGCGCTCTTCCGCTTTTCTAGTTCCACACCAGGTTCTGCTTCAGGGCATCGACCAGGCCCTCCAAGCCCGGCGCCTCCTCCTCGAAGTCGACCATGCCCTGAAGCACCTGCGTGAGCTCCCGCAAGCGCGAGCACAGCGTCGTCGACATCGAGCGCAGCAGCGGCTGCACCAGCGGATCGTGCGCGGCGGCGAGGCGCTCGAAGGTGGAGCGCGGCAGCAGGGCGACGATGGTCTCGGCCACCGCGACCGCCCCGGCCATGCGCTCGGAGCCGTCGAGGATCGCCATCTCGCCGAAGACCGCGCCGTCCCCCAGCTCGGCCAGCTCGTGAAAGCCGCCCGACTTCAGGTCCCGGCGGATCGACACGCGGCCCGTCAGCACCACGTACAGCGCGTCGCCCTCGTCCCCCTCCGAGAAGAGGGTCGTCTCCGGGCCCGTCTTCACGAGGCTCAGGTGTGGCAGCAGCTCGAGCAGCTGACCCGAGTCGTGGCCGGAGAAC
>JAJDAI010000240.1 GCA_029261955.1 Deltaproteobacteria bacterium
CCTCGGCCGAGCGCGCCTCGGAGCTGACGCGGCAGCTGCTGGCCTACTCGGGCAAGGGGCGCTTCGTCATCGAGCCGGTCGTGCTCAACGAGGCCATCGAGGAGATCGCGGCGCTGCTGCGCGTCAGCCTGGCCAAGGGCGTCGAGCTGAGCCTGGACTTCCAGGCCGATCTGCCGGCGGTCGAAGCCGACGTCGCCCAGATCCGGCAGCTGATCATGAACCTGATCACCAACGCCTCGGACGCCATCGGGCCGCGCGGCGGCCAGGTCCGGGTGACCACGCGGGTGGTCGAAGCCGACGCCAGCTACTTCGACTCCGCCTGGCTCACCGAGGACCTGCCCGAGGGCCCCTACGTCACGCTGGAGGTCTCGGACTCGGGGGAGGGGATGAGCGCCGAGACGCAGGCGCGCATGTTCGACCCCTTCTTCAGCACGAAGCCGCGTGGCCACGGCCTCGGCCTGGCAGCCGCGCTGGGCATCGTGCGGGGACACCGGGGCTCGGTGCGGGTCTACTCCGAAGAGGGGCAGGGCACCTCCATCAAGGTCCTGCTGCCGCTCGCCGATCCCGGCGCCGTGCGCCCCCTGGGGGAGGAAGCCGGCGAGGCCCGCGAGGCGCAGCAGGGCATCGTCCTGGTCGTGGACGACGAGCAGTCCGTGCGGCAGCTCGTGGCGGCCGCGCTGACCTTCGAGGGGCTGCGGGTGCTCGAAGCGGAGGCCGGCCTCGTCGCCCTGCGCATGCTCGAGGACCCCGCGCTCCACGTCGACGTCGTGCTGCTCGACATGACGATGCCCAACATGGACGGCGAGGAGACCTTCCGCCGGATCCGCCAGATTCGCCCGAGCCTCCAGGTCATCCTGAGCAGCGGCTACAACGAGCAGGAGGCCACGTCCCGCTTCGTGGGCAAGGGGCTCGCCGGCTTCCTCCAGAAGCCCTACCGGGCCCAGGATCTGATCGGTCAGATCCGCGAGGTTCTGGGCCGGTAGCGGAAGCCCAGCAGGAGCAGGGGGAAGAAGGCGAGGCTGCCGCTGTTGGCGCAGCCCTGCGGCGCGCTGTCCCGGACGCCGTCGTCCTCGTCCAGCTCCACGTCGCTGCCGGCGGCCACGGGGCCGATCTCGCGCTCGTTGTCGTCGAGCTCGCCGTCGCCGTCCACGTCGTCGAAGAGCTGCGAGCTGTCTGCGGCGAAGGCCCTCAGCTCGTCTTCGGTCTCCTCGTCGACCCAGAAGTCGCCGTCGTCCAGCTCGAAGTCCGAGTCCACGAGCCAGCCCGGCTGCCCGACCTCCAGCAGCACGTCGTGGTCGTCGTCCACCACGAAGCCGTCGTCGTCGAAGACCACGATCTCGGGCACGGGGAGCACGAAGCCGTGGTCCTCGTTGTCCAGCTCGGGCACCTCCAGGCCGAGGTCCAGGTCGTCGTAGAACACGATCTCGACCCGGCAGTAGGTCCCGCCGGGGACCTCGAAGCCGTCGCCCATGCCGATCTCGTCCAGGGGCACCTCCTCCTCCTCGCCCTCGGCGCAGTCGGTGAAGATCGCGAGCTCAGCCGGCAGCAGCCCGTCGAGCACCACCACGCCCTCGCCCTGCGCCGCGCGCATGCCGAAGAAGCCCGGGTTGCCGACGGAGGTGCCATTCGGGTCGTCGTCCGAGGCGCAGGAGGCCAGCAGCAGGAGGAGGGGGAGCAGCCACTTCATCGGTCATCTTCCGGTGGGGCGGTGAGGGGGAAGAGCGCGAGGTGCACCTGGTAGACGCGGTCGGCGCCCGAAGCCGAGCTGTCGCACAGATCGAGCACCCGCTCCTGGAAGGCGGCGAGCTCGGCCTTGAGTTGGGGCAGCAGGGCCTCCGATACGCCGACGGTCGCTGCACCCAGGTGGCGCTCGTCGGGGCTGAAGCGCTCGATGCTGTCCCGCGCCAGCTCGAGCATGCCGCGGTGGTAGTTGCGGGCGGCGAGGCCGGCGACTTCGTGCGGCGTGACGACGGTGGGCTCCGCCGCGACGACGCCCTGCTCGGTCTGCTGGAGCATGCCCAGCTCGAAGAGCGCGTCCAGGGCCCGCTGCGCCTCGGGCACGCTCACCTTCGGCCGCAGCCGCGCCGCGACCCAGCGGGCGTCGGGTTGGAAGCCGGGCAGCAGGGCGAGCTCCCTCGTGGCCACGAAGTACCACTGCGAGAGGTACTCGAAGGCCTGGCCCTCCAGGGCCCGGGCCTGCCGGAATCGCCGCGACGCGGACACCTTGCGCCAGGCCTCGTTGCGCTCGTCCGTGCCCTCGGCCTGGTCCAGGCGGACGAGCGTGGCGAAGAACGCCGCCTGCTCGCCGCGCAGCTTCATGGCGCGGGCGAAGGAGCTGGCGGTGGCCTCGGTGAGGTTGCGCTTGCCCTGGATCACGGCCAGCAGCAGGCTCGGCGACTTCTGCCCCGCCAGCCGCGCGAAGAGGCGGTGGCTGAAGCGCGGATTCGCGGCCTTGCGCGCGTCGAACCAGTCCGACAGGAAGCGCCGGTAGTCGAGGTAGGCGAAGACCTCGGGGGCTGGAGCCTCGTCTGGCATGGATGATGAGTACGGGCATTCCAGGTCGTTTGCAAGAGAATCTACCTTGATAACAAGCGCTTCAGGTGCCAGTCCATTCCAGTGATCGCCGAACTGATTCCACCTGAACCGGTCTCCCTGAGTACACAATGGGGGTCGCCCTGGACCGCGCGGCCCCGATCGATAGACTCCAGGCGTGCATCCTCCCTCCGAGCGCCCCGCCCTCGCCCCCGCCCTGGCCC
>JAJDAI010000025.1 GCA_029261955.1 Deltaproteobacteria bacterium
ACCGCGTCGAACTCGCCGTCCGCGAGCAAGGTGCAGGCCTGCGCGACCGTCGAGCTGCGGTGAATCCGGAACCCGCGCTTCTCGAGGACCTTCTGCAGGTCCACGTTCAGCTTCTGGGGGTCACCGACAAGCAGCACGCAGCCGCGATCCGCCATGTCGCGCTCCGCGCAGGACGCCCCGGAGGGAGGGCGGCTGAATTCACTGTAGCGACCAGCGGGGCCAGGAACAGCGGTCGTGGGCCAAAGGCGGCCAACTGCGTCGCCTTGACCGTGTCGGAGCGACTCACGCGAGGCACTCGGACACAGCTGAGGAGCGAGCGGCCGCAGGCGCGCGGGGCTTTGGCTAGGGTGGCTGGGTGTGGTCGGCGCCGGAATCACCGAGGTGCAGGTCTTCTCGCCGGGCGGGCTGGGCTCCGCGAGCGAGTTCGAGGAGGTGAACTTCGCGGATGCCGTCATCATGCGGCTGGAGCGACGGCTCCCTCACTGAGGCCACACAGGTTGCGACAGGAATGACCATGACCGACTTGCAGATGATCGCCGCGCTCGGCTCCGTGTGCGCCGCGCTGGGGCTCGCGCTCTGGGCCCTCTGGAGCGTCTGGAGCGTCGAACGGTCGCTGGCCGACGGCCTCGACCGGACCCTCGTGGCCCTGCGCCAATTCAAGATCGACCTGGTGCTCGACTCGGCCACGCACGAGGAGATCCGCGGGGCGGTGATCGAAGCTGAAGGGGTCTTCGTGGCCCTGGAGCACGCCTGGACGCAGTTCGAGCAGTCCCTGGTTCAGGTGCAGGGGCAGCCGCGCGCTCCGCGCCCCGCGC
Organism: Deltaproteobacteria bacterium; assembly: GCA_029261955.1. Lineage (GTDB taxonomy): Bacteria > Myxococcota_A > UBA796 > UBA9615 > UBA9615 > CALCXL01. Next base: position 816 of record JAJDAI010000025.1, read on the forward strand.
GAGCCTTCTTCGACCCGCCGCTCCTCGTCGCTGGCCAGCGCGCGGTCGTCGTCGGCACGATGGCCCGCGAAACACAGGCCGCGTTGCCGACCATCCTGAGCACCCTGGGCGTCTTCGGCGCGGTCGCGATGCTCGCGCTCGGCATGCCCGCCGCGCTCGCTGGCGCCACCGCCAACCCGGACGCCGCGCGCGCGACGGCCACCGCGGTGCTGGGCTCGCTGGCCCTGGGCGCCGGCCCGCTGGCCGCTTGCCTCGCGATCCGGCTGGCGACCCGGCTCGTGCTCGAAGCGTGGCGCGGCGCCCTCGTCCGGCGGACCGAGCACCTGGTCCTGTGGTTGGACCGCCACTACCGCGGCGTGACGGCCGTGGAGCTGCTGGCGCGGTTGCTCGAGCACGGCGGCGCCGAGACCGGCCCGCTTCGCGTGGGCGGCGCGGCGGCCGAGGGACTCGAAGCACGGCGATCCCCCTCAGCCAAAACTCAAACGAACGACCCCAGGAGCACCTGAGCATGCACATGGACCCGCTGCTGCCCCGGCTCGTCGCGGCCTTCTTCGTGGTCGTCGTCGTGGCGGTGGGCTTGCGCCGCTGGGGCACGCCGAGCCTCGTGGTCTACCTGCTGGCCGGCCTGGTGCTGGGCCCGGAAGGCCTCCGCGTGCTCGAGGACCGCGAGATGCTCGGCCGGATCGGCGAGTTCGGGGTGCTGTTCCTGCTCTTCTTCGTGGGCATGGAGATGTCCCTGCCGCGGCTGCAGGCCAGCTGGAAGGTGGCGCTCGGGGGCACGCTGCTGCAGATCGGGGCCTCCGTCGGCCTGACCTTCGCTCTCGGCGCGCTGCTGGGCTGGCCCCTGGGGCGCTCGGTGCTCCTGGGCTTCGTGCTCAGCCTCAGCAGCACCGCGGTGGTGCTGCGCCTGCTCGCCGATCGCAAGGAGACCGACACGCCCGTGGGCCAGGACGTCATCGGGATCCTGCTCGCACAGGACCTGGCGATCGTGCCGATGCTGATGGTGGTGACGTTCCTGTCGGGCGTGCAACCGCGGGGAGGTCAGCTCCTCGTCCAGGCCGTCGTCGGCGCCGCGGCGCTCGGCGCCGTGCTCTCCCTGAAGCGGCGACCCGAGCCGCTCCGTCGGCTCATCGACCGGCTCGGCGCCGATCCCGAGCTGCGCCTCTTCGGAGCCCTGTTCTTCTGCCTGGGGATCTCGCTGATCACGGCGGCCTCGGGCCTGTCGATGGCATCCGGGGCCTTCCTGGCGGGGCTGCTGCTGTCCGTCGTCGGCCGCACGGAGTGGGCGCACCACGCGCTGGACGGGTTCCGCGTGTTGCTCCTGGCGACCTTCTTCGCCGCCATCGGGACGCTTCTGGATCTGGACTTCCTGCGCGCCCACGCGGGCTCCGTCGCGCTGCTGACGCTGGTGGCCTTCGTGACGAACACGGCGGTGAACGCGCTGACCTTGCGGTGGCTCGGCCGTCGATGGTCCCGCGCGATCCGCGGTGGCGCCTACCTGTCGCAGATCGGCGAGCTGAGCTTCGTGCTGGCTGCGGTGGGCCTCACCTCGGGGCTGATCGGGGAGTTCGCGCACCGCATGACGGTCTCGGTCATCGCCAGCACGCTGGTGTTGTCCACCGTCTGGATCGCCCTGGCGCGCCCGATCGAGCGCCGCCTGGAGGCCATCGAAGCCGCGGCGCCTCCAGGTGGGCGCTGATAAGGTCCAGCCGGAGCCCCGATGAGTCCCCGCACCCCACGCTCGAAGACCACCCGCCGCACGCGCAAGGCCGCGGGCCGCCAGGCGAAGAAGCGCGGGTTGCCGCCGGGCTCTCCGATCTACGTCGGGGAGCCCCGTACATGGGAGACGCAGGCCCAGGTCCTGGAGTACCGACCGGACGGCTGCAGCGAGTCGGCCGGCACGGCGCAGCTCGCGGGCACTCCCCCCTCGGGCGCCATCCGGTGGCTGGACGTGACGGGCATCCACGACGCCGATTTCGTCGCGGAGCTGGGCCGGGGCTTCGGGCTGCACCCGCTGGTCGTCGAGGACATCCTCAACCCCTCCAGCCTGCCGAAACACGAAGCACACGGCTCCCTGCACTTCGTGATCACCCGGATGCTCACCCTCGCCGAGCGCGTGGAGGGGGAGGGCCCCCGGGTCCTCGGTGAGCAGATCGCCCTGGCGCAGGGCCCCGGGTGGCTGCTGTCCTTCCAGGAGCAGCCCGGCGATGTCTTCGACCCGGTGCGGCAGCGCATCCGGACGGGCGCCGGGCGGATCCGCAGCCTCGGCGCGGACTACCTCCTGCACGCCTTGCTCGATGCCGTCGTCGATCGGTACTTCGAGGTGCTCGTGGCGCTCGAGGACGAGGCGGACGGGCTCAGCCAACGCGCGCTGACGGAGCCTCCGTCGGTGCTCGTCGTCGAAGCCCAGAAGCTGCGAGCGGAGATCTCGGTCGTTCGGCGCGCCGCCCTGCCGCTGCGCGACGCGGTCGGGCGCATCCTCAGCG
>JAJDAI010000241.1 GCA_029261955.1 Deltaproteobacteria bacterium
GCCCCAGTGGCCATGTATCTTGGAGGTGCGACTCTGGGGAGGGACGCTGTGGGGGTGGGCTGCCGAGGACGACCTTTTCAAGGACGAAAGGGACGGTCAGGCATGGCGACTCGTGGATGGGCCCGGCCGGCGGCGGCTGAGGCATGAGGAAGCCCGTCATCCTGGTGGTCGAGGACGAACCCGTCCTCCGACGTCTGGTGCGCGCGACGCTCGAGCGGGCCGGCTGCGAGGTGGCGGAGGCCATGGACGGCCGCACGGCGATGCAGGCGCTCGACAGCCTGCGCCCCCGGCTCGTCTTCATGGACCTGCGGCTGCCCGACACCACGGGCACCGCCCTGGCCCACCGCATGCGGAAGCACCCCCACGGGGCGGAGATCCCGATCATCGCGGTCTCGGGGGTCACCAACACGCTCGACGACGCCCAGCTCGACCGCAGCCTGTTCGCCGAATTCCTCCTCAAGCCGGTCTCCCGGGAGCGGCTCACGTCCATCGCCCGGGCCTACCTGCCCAGCAACGGGGAGCCGGTGGCGCGCACCGGCCCGAGCCGCCGCATCCTCGTGGTGGACGACGACGAGCTCCACCGCCAGCTCCTGGTTGCCCAGCTGGAGCGAGCCGGCTTCGAGGTCCGCTCGGCGCCCAACGGCCGGACCGCGCTCGCCCAGGCGAAGCTCTGGAAGCCACACGCCGTCGTCGCCGACCTCTTCATGGCTGAGATGGACGGCGTGCACCTGCTCCAGGCGGTGCGGGACGACGCCGGCTTCTCGTCGACCCCGGTCGTGCTGGTGGGAGGGCAGAGCGAGGCGGGTCTGGACGAGGAGTCCCTGCGTCAGCTCGGCGCCTCGGCCGTGCTCAAGCGCTCGCCGGACACGAACCGGCTGGTGAAGTCGTTGGACCGGGCGCTCGACCAGGGTCCGCCGACCCGCCCCACGGTCGTCGACGACGCGGAGGTCCGCGGGCGCATCATCAAGCGCCTGGAGCACCAGGCCGGCATCTCGCAGGAGCTGCGGCGCGTCTCGTCCCTTCAGGCCGCCCAGCTGTCGGTCCTGGCCGGTGTCTCCGAGGCCCTGACCCGCAGCGACGACCTGCGCGCGGTGCTGGGCGAGGCCCTCGCCCGCTGCCTGGACGTCAAGACCTTCAGCGTCGGCGCGGCCTGGCTGCGGAACCGCGAGGGTCGGCTGGAGCTGACGGCGCAGCAGGGCATCCCGGGTGCCTTCGCGGGGCAGGTCGACGACCTCTTCGGCAACCGCTGGCTGCTGGAGCGCACCCTGTCCACGGACGAGGTCCTGATCGTGCCGTCCCGCGCGGCGCCCCGGGAGAAGGTGCAGGGGCTGCTGAAGGGGCTCGCCGCCGGCTCGGCGCTGCTGGTCCCGCTCGCGCGCGGCGTCGACCGCCTGGGCGTGGTGCTGCTCGCGTCGCTGGACGGCGATCTGCGAGGCCGTGGCTACGCCTTCGCCCGCACCATCCAGGGGCAGCTGTCCCAGGCGGTGCTGCTGGCCCGCAGCGTGGGCGAGCTCCGCAGCTCGGAGCAGCGCTTCCGCGGCGTGGCCGAGGCCATCGTCGAGGCCCTGCTCATCAGCGAGCCCGACGGCGGGCTCGTCTACGCGAACCCGAGCGCCACGGCGCTCTTCGGCTACGACCAGGGCGCGGTGCGCTCCCTCGCGCTGGAGGATCTGCTGCTCGATGGAACCCTGCGCGAGGGCCGCTGGCGAGCGCAGGGCGCGGCCCGCGATGGGGCGCGCTTCCCGGTCGAGGTGTCCACGAGCGGCTTCGGGGCGGGCGGGGGGCGCATGGCCCACGTCGTGCGGGACATCACCCACGAGATGAAGCGCGAGCAGAACCTCGTGCGGCTCGCCCAGGAAGACGAGCTCACGGGCCTGCTCAACCGGCGCGGCTTCTTCGAACAGGCCGAGCAGGTGCTGCTCAAGGCGCGGCAGTCCGGGCGGCACGCCTCGCTGCTCTACCTCGATCTCGATCACTTCAAGACCGTCAACGACACCCTCGGCCACGAGGTGGGCGACGCGCTGCTGGCCCAGATGGGGCGCACGCTGCGCTCACGGCTGCGGGCGGAGGACGCGGTGGGGCGGCTGGGCGGCGACGAGTTCGCGGTCATCGTCACCGAACCGGACGCCGGCTCCACGCGCCGCCTGGCGGCTGCCCTGCTGGTGCTGCTGCGCAACGTCGCGCAGGACCCGCGGTGGGCCTCGGCGCGGGTGACGCCGAGCATGGGCGTGGCGAGCTTCCCGGACGACGGCGAAGACGCGCGGGGCCTGCTGCGGGCGGCGGACCTGGCGATGTACCGGGCGAAGCGCTCGGGTGGGGACCGCGTGGAGTGGGTGGTGCGGTTGTAGGGGGGCGGGGGCTGCGGCCCGTAGACCCCGCACACGTCGGCTTCCTGGCCCAGGCGGGCGAGCGGATCCGGCGATGCGAGTACCCCGAAGCGCGACTGCCCGAAGGCGCCGACGCCGATCCGCCCCGGGCGGCTGGTGACCGGCGCTGCGAGGCGGATGGGTACGGCGATGCGACGGCGTACGAGGGGCGCCGACGACTCGACGAAGCTCGATGCCGGCCCGAGGGTATCCTCCCCCCATGCCCGGCTCCCCTCCCCGACTGAGCGACGAGGAACTCCAACTCCTGGAAGCGGAACCCGACCGCGTGCTGCGCGGGCTGTCGCTGTTGGCCCGACTCGGTGAACACATCGGCGAGCAGCCGATCGTCGTGGGGGGCTTCGCCGTCGAGACCTACACCCAAGGCGGCTACACCACGGCCGACATCGACGCGCTCCTGGTCCGCTCGGACGCGGCGCGGGAGCTGCTGGCGGCCAGCGGCTTCGAGCGACGGGGGAGGCACCTCATCAGCGTCCCGCTCGATCTGGCCGTCGAGTTCCCGGGTCAGACCCTGGACAGCCGGGCCGAGTACGACCGCATCAACACCATCGAGGTCCCGGGCGGCGAGGTCAGGATGATCGGGGTCGACGACCTCATCGTCGACCGCCTCTGCGCGCTGGTCCACGGGGGCGCGACGGGCGAGTTCGAGAACGCGCTCCGCCTGGCGGCGGCCCACTTCGATCAGCTCGACCGGGACTACCTTCGCGCCCGCGCTGCCTCGGAGCGCGTCACGACCGAGCTTGATCAGGTGCTCGAGCGGGCGCAGGCTCTACACACATGAGCGGGCGCAGATTCCAGTACGACGAGCTCAAGGCCCGGCTGAAGCCGGAAGCGCTTCGCCTGACCGCCGAGCTGGACCCGGAGCAGCCGACTGCGTCGAAGCGGCGATCGGACTCGCGGATCGACGCGC
>JAJDAI010000242.1 GCA_029261955.1 Deltaproteobacteria bacterium
GGTGGGCAGGAGCACCACCGAGGCCCCGCTGCGCAGCGCGCTGAGGCTGAGGGCGAGCGCCGCCACGCTCGGATCCACGAAGACGACCACCAGGCCGGGCTGCTCCCCGAGGACCTCGTCGAGGTCGGGCTCCCGGGCCCCCAGCCACTCCGAGGTCGCGCGCACCGCCGCCGAGTCCACGCCCAGCAGCAGGGCGAAGGGCGGGTCGGCCTGCGCCGAGGGCGGCACGAGCACCGTCGGCTGGGCGTCCCGCGGCAGCAGGCGGGCCAGCCGGGCGAGCTGCGCGGGGGGCGTGCCGTCCCGGAGCAGCAGGTGGATGCGGTCCAGCGGCGCATCACCGACGCGAAGCACGGCCCAGCCTGCGCGCAGAGCCTCCTCGGTCCGAGCCCAGCGTCCCAGGAGCGAGCCGCCATCCAGGACGAGCAGCGCGTTCCCCACGGGGTCCGGCAGCGCCGCCCCCTCGGCGACCGCCGTCGCGCGGACGGGGCCCGGCAGCTGCTCGACGAGGCGCTCGAGGCGATCCTCGGCGCGGTCCAGATCCGAGACGAGCAGCCCCCAGGGATCGGGGGCGCTGCCGCGCAGGGGCAGCCGCTCCACCAGCTCCAGGCGGCCTCCCTCGCTCAGCAGCGGCGCACAGCGGGCCACGCGCTCGGGGTCGAGCGCGGAGTCGAGGGATTCGATCCGGATGCGGTCGAAGAGGAGCAGTCGGCGCACGGGCAGAGGGTACGACAGCCGGGCCTCGGTCACGACGCCCCGGTCCCCAACCAGGCCCTCAAGTTTGCAGCGGTCCCGCCGATGAATCCTGCAGGGGGCATCGAGAGGTACATCGTGAACCTGCGCTTCTGGCACCGACCGAATCTGCAGACGGCCCTGGTCATCAACCAAGCCCCCATGGGGTTGTTTGCCGCGGTGATCGTGCTGGTCACGGTGCTGCTGCTGGTGGCGATCGACTCGCAGAGCGCGGCCTTCGTGAGCGCCCTGGAGGCGGGTGAGCTCGACGCGGCCGACGTCCAGCAGGCGGCGGGCAGCATCCGCACGCTCTGGCTGGTCTCGCTCGCCGGCTTTCTCTACTTCCTGGGCACCGTCTCCTTCCTGAGCCTCTGGGTCTACAAGCGGGTCGCCCGCCGCCTGGACGAGGTCGTGCGCTACGCCGAGCGGCGCATCCACAGCGACGACGTCGAGCCGCTGGAGTCCGAGGGCGACGACGTCCTGGCCCGACTCGAGCGGGCGATCATGGCCGCGAGCGATGCCTCCGCCGCGAAGACCGAGACCTTGCGTCGGGACTCGGAGCACGGGCACTTCGACGCGCAGCTCCAGCGTGCCTTCGAGCTGGCCGGAAGCGAGGGGCAGACGCTCGACGTCGTACACCGGGCGCTGGCGGAGAGCCTGCCCGGCCAGGCCGCGCAGATCCTCCTGGCCGACAACAGCCAGGCTCACATGCGGCCCATGGACGGCTCGGCGGCTGGCTGCTCGGTGGAGCGACCCGTGGACTGCGCCGCGGTTCGGCGGGGTGCGCCGCTGCTCTTCGGGTCCAGTGAGACCCTCGACGCCTGCCCCCTGCTCCGGGACCGCGGCTCGCCCTGCTCCGCCGTCTGCTCCCCGCTGACCGTCATGGGCCGCACCGTCGGCGTCCTGCACGTGGTCGGGGAGGCGGACCAGCTGCCCGATCCGACCCAGCAGCGCCTGCTCGGCGCCGTCGCCAACCACACCGGCAACCGCCTCAGCGTGCTGCGCACCCTGGCCGGCGCCCAGCTCCAGGCCTCCACGGATCCGCTCACCGGCCTGCTCAACCGCCGCTCCTTCGAGGAGTCCGCAGCCCGGGTGTTGCGGGAGCACGGCGACGACGCGCACAGCCTCGTGATGTGCGATCTCGACCACTTCAAGCGCCTGAACGACACGGCCGGGCACGAAGCCGGGGACCGCGCGCTCAAGCTCTTCTCCCGCCTCCTCAAGACGACGATGCGCAGCGAGGACGTGGTCGGCCGGCACGGCGGCGAGGAGTTCGTGATGCTCCTGCCCGGCTGCGACGCCGACCAGGGCGCCCGGCTCATCGAGCGGCTGCGCGAGGCCCTGGGCGAAGCCTCGGCCCAGTACGAGGGCCCCGCCTTCACGGCGAGCTTCGGCCTGGCGGCCTTCATGCGGGACGGAGGCGACGTGCCCGAGCTGGTGCGGGCCGCCGATCGTGCGCTCTACGCCGCGAAGGACGCCGGCCGGAACCAGCTGGTGCGGGTCGCGGACATGCGGGTCGCCTGACGGGTGCGCCGCCTCCCCGCCGCGAGCGGGTCCGTTCCCTCCTGCGTTGTCCCGCGCTCCCCGCCCTGGTTAGGCTAGGCGCGTGCGCTGGCCCCTCCTCCTCCTCCCGCTCCTCCTCGCCTGCCCGCAGTCCGGCCCCGCCGGGCCGCAGCAGGGCGAGCGACGCACGACCCGCATCCTGGTGAGCGCGCCCACCCAGGAGGTGGAACCCGAGCAGGACGACCGCGAGGTCTTTCCCATCGCGGGGGTGCCCTCGACCGCGCCCGACGGCCCCTGGGAGAAGACCGTCGACGGTCAGGTGGTGGTCCGCGGCGAGTTCCAGGGTGGCCGGCCCGTGGGGGCCTGGCGATCCTGGTACGCCAGCGGTGCGAAGCGGGTCGAAGGCGCGCTCCGCGACGGGCTGCCCGATGGCGAGTGGCGCATCTGGTACGAGGACGGCACGCCCCGCGAGGTCGGGGGCTACGTGGAGGGCAAACCCGCGGGCGTCTGGCAGCTCTTCTACGAGAACGGCAAGCCCTTCGAGCGCATGAGCCACTTCGGCGGCGAGCCCGACGGGCTCTGGACGCTCTACTGGCCCAACGGCACGCCGGCCGATGTGATGACCTGGGTGGCCGGGGTGCAGACCGGGCTGGAGAACAGCCACAGCCCCGACGGCGTGCTCGTGGCGACCGGCGAGTTCCAGCACGGGCGCCCGACCGGGACCTGGACCTGCCACGGTCCCGAGGGGCCCCGGACCATCGAGGCGCCGAAGAAGCCGACGACCCCGCGGGTGGCCTGCGGTGGCGACACCGGCCCCTTCCTGCCGCCGCCCGCCGGGGCAGAAGCCGGCGACGACTTCATCACCCGGAACCCGAAGCTCGAGGACGACTGAGCCGCCAGAGCGCGGTCGCCCAGAGCAGCAGCGCGAGCGCCGAGCCCAGCAGGGCGGCCCGCGTGCCCCGGGGGCGGTAGGCGAAGACCACGGTCTGGGGGCCCGGCTCGAGGTCGGCGCTGAGCAGCTCCCCCTCGACCGCGACGGCACCCTCGACCACGAAGCCCTCCAGCGCGCGCTGGTTGACGACGAGCAGACCCGGGCCCTCGGCTTCCACCCGGATCCGGTTGGGCGTGACCTCGAGTGAGCGGACCTGCCCGCCCTGCACCCAGGCCTCGCCCCGGTAGCGGGGGTTCAGCCGCTCGGAGCCGTCGGGCAGGACGAAGCGTGCGGGCACCGACGGCTCGGGCAGGCGCAGCGTGCCGTACCAGTCGATGGTCCCCCGGCCGGCGAGCAGGTTGGGGTACTCGCTCGCGCCGGGGGGACGCGCGAACTCCCGCAGCAGCGTGCGGGCGCGCCGGGCCTCGATCTCGTCGGGGGGGAGCTCGGCCCAGGAGGGGTCCCCGATCTGGGCGATCTGCTCGAAGGGCCCCGGCTCCGCCCGGACGGGCAGCGCGAAGCGGTCCGCCCACGCGCCGCGGTTGCTCGCGAAGGGAGGCAGCAGCAGGAGCAGGCCCAGCCCGATCAGCGCGGCGCGCGGCAGCTTGCTGGCCTTGCGGAGCAGCAGGTCGAAGCCCAGCCCCGCCAGCAGGCAGCCGGGCAGCACGAAGAAGAAGCTGTAGTACTTGATCGGCTGACTCAAGCCCCGCAGGTGCGGGAGCGAGCCCGGTCCGAAGCGGTGCAGGTCCACCACGAAGTGGGGCCCCAGGCAGATCAGCAGGAACCAGCCGCCGAGCAGGGCCAGACCGCGCCCGCGCGCGACGCCGAGCAGGGAAAGGAGCAGCAGGGTGGGGGTGAAGCCCACGTGCCCGAATTCGCCGACCGGCAGGCCGTGGGGGCGGGGCTGCACCGGCACGCCGAAGGCGGGGTAGGGCACGTAGCGGCCGAGGCTGGGGGCGCGCCTCAGCAGGCCGTCCATCATCGAGGGCAGGTCGTTGTAGAAGTCGGCGTCGGGCGGAGGCGGGCCGACCCCCTGCCCCGCGGGTGAGAAGTCGGCGTGCGCGTAGGTCCCCTCCTGCATCAGGTCCATCAGCGGCACGAGCTTGCCGACACCCAGCAGCGCGGCGATGCCCACCGCCAGGGCCAGGCGCCCGAGCAGCACCCCGGACTCCCGCTCCTTCCGCCCGGCCAGCAGCAGGAAGAACACCGCGAAGAACAGCAGGACAGCGAGCGCGTTCCCGCCCTGCTGGAGCACGAGGAAGAGCAGGAAGCCGGCGAGGAGCGTGCTGGTGAGCCGCGGCCTGAGCAGGAGCCGCAGGATGGCGGGGGTGAGCAGGAGGAAGGCCTGCTGGTAGAAGCCGACCAGCATGGTGGAGGGGAACCAGCCGGAGAAGGCGAAGGCGCCCACGGCGAAGAGGGCGGGGCCCCGCGGCAGGCCGAGGTGGTCGCGCGCGAGCCCCAACACCCCCCAGCAGCCGATCAGCAGCAGCAGGATGAGGTTCACCTTCACCCCGAGCACGTCGCCCAGGAGCAGCACGGGCAGGATCGTCGGGGCCCAGCTGCCGTCCGAGGGGTGGCCGAGGATCGGGAAGCCCCCGCCCACGCCCGGGGCGCGAAGAGGGAACTGGCCGTGTTCGACGATCGCCTGGCGGCTCATGAGGTCGAAGCTGCGGTTGTTGAGCCAGTCGTTGTCCCGCCACGCGTCGCCCGACGCGATGCCCAGGGGCTCGGCGAACATCGGCGCGCAGAAGAGCAGCACGCCCAGCAGGATGAGCACGGCCTCGGCGCGCCGGCTCACGGCAGCACCTCGAAGATGCCGCAGTGCGAGCCGCTGAAGACGCGCCCCTCCGACGAGACGTGCAGGCCCTTGATGGGGCCGCCGATGGCGTGGGTCCAGCGGCGCGCGCCCGAGGCCGCGTCCCAGCCGATGAGCTCGCCGGAGTAGAGGTTGCCCGTCACCGCCAGCGAGCCGTCGAAGCTGAGCTCGATGGGCCGCACGCCGAAGCCTGCATCCCAGGTCGCGGTCGGTTCGAGGGTCTCGGCGTCGAGCACGTGCACGAGCCCGTCCACCAGGCGCGGCAGGAGCAGGCGCCGGGCCTCGGGATCGTAGGCCAGGTCCCACTGGTGGGTGCCCACGCGGCGAGCCGCCAGCTCGGTGCCGTCGAGCGAGACGCGGTGCAGCGCCGCGTCGGACCAGAGCCCCACCGAGAAGGCCTCGCCCGCCGCTGCGTCCACGACGATCTTGTTGGTCTCCGCCCGCGCGACCTGGAGCTCCTTGCGCACGCGCAGGCTCCGGGGGTCGAGCTGGAGGATCCGCCCGCGGAACTCGGTGGAGATCCAGGCGCCGCCTGCCCCGTCGCCCACGAGGTCGGAGACGCCTTCGCCCACGCCCTCCAGGGGCTTGCCCAGGCGGCCTGCCGCGGCGTCGAAGGGCACGAGCTGGTTGCCCTGCTCGCTGTCCGAGCTGGCCATCAACAGCAGCACGCGGTCGCCGATGCCCACCGGGAGCAGGGTCTCAGGCTCGGTGCGGTCGAAGAGGGTGTCGGCGTCCTTGCGGGTGGCGATGCGCCGCTCCGTGCCCCCCTCCAGATCGAGCACGAGCAGCTCCTGCGGTTCACGCAGCGACGCCACCAGGAAGCGTCCGCTGCCGGTCATCGCCAGGTCGAAGGTGCCCTCCGCCGAGGAGAGGCGCGCGAGGTTCTCGTCGCCCTGGGCGCTCCGGCAGTCCCAGCTGCGCTCGCTGTAGTGGGCGGTGACGCAGATCAGGGCCACGACCGCCGCGAGGGAGCCCCGGCCCAGCAGGCGCAGGGGATCGGGGTGCGCCCAGGCGAGCAGCGGCCGGCCGGCTCGGGCAGCGAAGGCCCCGGCCAGGGCGCAGGCCAGGGCCGCGCTCAACCAGCCTCCGCCGTTCACGAGGGCGGGCAGGGCTGCCAGCACACAGGCCCCAAGATCGCGGCGGGACGAGGCGAACAGGGCCGCGGGGGCCACGATCAGGAGGCCCGCCGCGAGGCCGTAGGCAGGGCTGTGGGACAGGCGGGCCGCGAGCACGCCGAGGTCGTGCAGCCAGGGGGTGAGGATGTGGCCAGCCGCGCCCTCGACGGCCATGTGCAGGGTCACGAAGAGCAAGAGCAGGCCCGGGGGCACGAGCCGG
>JAJDAI010000243.1 GCA_029261955.1 Deltaproteobacteria bacterium
CGACGAGCCACACATCGCAGTAGAGGCCGCCGCGGTTCAGCCAGGCACCACCGGTGATCTGCAGGGCGACGGGCGCCCCGCGGCGTCGGACCCGCAGGTCCACCGAGACGTTCACGGGGCCGAAGAAGCCGACCGTCTGCCCGAGGTCGAAGGACTGGCCGTCGAGCTTGGTGTGCACGTAGCCGATGTTCAGGCGCGCGGCGACGGCGTGCTTCGTGCCGTTGCGCGGCGTGAACGGGAGGTCCAGCTGGTACCAGGCCTCGGCGTAGAAGTCGCCGAGGAAGGGGTCCCCGCGGCGGAGCTCCGTCTCCCCGGGATCCGTGAACCCGATCCAGTCCACGCGGGGCCCGACGAAGGCCGTGAAGCGCTGGCGCGGCGAGACGTGCCAGCGCATGCCGAGCAGCACCGGGTAGAGCGCGACGTGCTCGACGACCTGCTGCGCGGCGCCGGTGTGCAGCGTGCGGCGGCGGACCTCCACGAGGGGGCGCAGCCGGATCTCGAAGCGGCCCAGGAACGCGGGGCGCGCGACGGTCGGCAGCGGGTAGGGCAGGCGGAAGGCGAACTCGGCGCCGGCGCTGACCTTGAGCTTCGCGGTGGGGCTGGTGCTCCCGAAGGTGCTCTCGCGGTCGCCGTCGAGGGCCTGGAGCTGCGGGCGCGGATCGACGTCGGTCGCGGGGCCCAGGGAGCTGGAGAAGCCGACGTGCGGCTGGATCTGGAGGACCTCACCGGCCGTGAACGTGGGGTCGAAGGAGAGGCCGAGCCCCCAGGGAGCGACCTCGTCCAGCACGTCGCTGCCGCCGGGGCTCAGGTTCAGGCGAAAGGTCGGGCGGCCAGCGCGGTCCTCGACGGGCGTCTCGCCGCCGGGGCTGATGAGGCTCACGAGGCTGCCCAGCAGCGAGCCGGCGACGCCGATGAGCCCCACGCCGAATGCCTGGGCGTAGGGATCGCCGGCGCCGAGGCTGTCCCCACCCACGAGGAAGCCCGCGGCGCCCCCGCCCATGGCGGCGCCCGAGATGCCGCCCAGCATCAGGCGGGCCCCGCCGGGGTGCCAGCAGGGCTCGACGCCGGGCGCGCAGCAACGCGGCAGGTCGGGGCAGGATGGCTCGGGCTGCACGGGGGGCTCGGCGGCGCGGGCCGGAGCAGCGAGCAGGAGCGCGAAGGTGAGGCAGGTGAAGCGTGTCACGGAGACGCGCATGCTAGACCACCGGGGTCGTGCTCCGCCCCATCCTGCTGCTGCTGCTGCTGTGCTCGACCACCTCGGCCGGTCCCTCGCTGCTGGAGCAGGTCGCGCCCACACCGGCCGAGGCAAGGGCTCAGCGTGTGGCCGCGAGGGAGGCCCTGGAGCGCGCGCAGGCCATCGGCCAGGCGGCCCTGCTGCTGCAGAACGCCCTCGGTGCAGAGCGGGCGCGGAGTGAGCGGCTCGCCGTGTGCAGCGAGCCGGGCGTCACCTCGCTCGTGGCACGGATGCGGGCCTTCGGCGCCGCCTGGCGGGACGCGGTGCAGCTGGCGCGGGTGGAGGTGTCCCGAGCCGAGGACATGGCCGCGCGGACCGGAGGCTCGGTATCAGACCTGGTCGAGCAGGTGGGCCGAGAGACCCAGCGTGCGGCCGAGGGCGACGCCTGGCACCGGCGCTACGTCGAGTCGGCCTTCGTCGAGTGCGGGCCGAAGCTGGCGGCGTGGCCTGGCATCGAGGTTCCGGGCGTGCCTGGAGCCGGAGAAGCTCGGCTCGGCATCGCCGTGATTGGCCTCGGAGGCGGCAGCCTCTGTCCCGACTACCTGCCGGCGGACGGCCGCGTGGTCGTCCTGACGGGAAATGTGGCCTGCGTCAGCCGATCTGCCTGCGACTGCGAGCCGCAGCCGGTAGACCCGGGGGCCGTGCTCAGCGCTGGGGCAAGCGCCGCGGCGCGCCGGGTCCGTCCGGCGCCGCCAGGGCCCTGAGCCGCTCGACCTCTTCGGCTTCGCCGCGTCGGCCGAGCCGACGCAGCGCCTCGGCCTTCAGGCCCAGCCCTTCGGGCAGCCAGGGGCGAGCCCTCAGCGCCTGTTCGGCGTCCCGCAGCGCCGCCTTCGGCTCGTCCAGCTGGAGCCGAGCCTGCCCGCGCAGCACGAGGCCTCCCGGATCTCTCGTGCGCGCGAGGGCCGCGACGAGCGCAGCTGGCTCGCCCTCCAGCTCCCGCAGACCGTCGATCGCTTCGATCGGCTCGACCTCCACCTCCGCTTGGGCCTCCGTCCCGCGAAGCCGATCGCGCAGCCCGGCCACCCCGGGCAGCGCCTTCAGCTCCTCGGGCAAGGACTTCAGCAGCTCCCGCGCAGGTTCGCGGTCGCCGGCGTCCAGGGCCGCCCGGGCCCAGGGCAAGGCGTAGCGCGGGTCCCGGGGGCTCTCGGCCCAGACCTCCCTCCAGCGGCGCGAGGACTCGTCGGGGCGCCCGGCCTCGCCCAGCGCCGCCGCCAGATCCGCCCGCAGGGACAGCTCGCCCCCGGTCGCCCTCAGCGCCCGCTCGAGCCTCACCACGGCCTTGCCCGCGCCCTCACGTTCCAGCTCACTGCGGGCCCTGAGCCAGTCGGTGACCGGCTGGTCCGGGGCGCGGCGCAGGCGGCGACCGCCCGTGAAGAGCGCGTGAGCCGCGGCCCGCGCCTGGGGCTCGACCTCGGGGGCCCGCGCGGCCTGCCCTCCGACCTCCTCG
>JAJDAI010000244.1 GCA_029261955.1 Deltaproteobacteria bacterium
GTCCAGGGCGAGCTCGCCGGCGAGGACGTCGATTGGTACCGGGTGACGGTCCCGCGCTGAGCGCCCGCCCCGGGGCTACTCCTCCGGCATGTCCGGCGGAGCCCCGAAGCCGCAGGCCTCCCGCGGCGTGATCCGCTTCGCTGGCGCCGGGACCTCCCGCGCCGCGCCGTCCGCTTCGAAGCAGCGCCAGGTCCCGGTGGGTCGGTCCCCCGCGAAGGCGCCCTCGGCCACCTTGCGGCCTGTCCGGTCGTGGTCCTGCTCGAGTCCCACCTGCTGGCCGCGCTCGTAGTGCATCGAGTCGGCCAGCACGCCGTTGTCCCAGAACATCGTCCAGGGTCCGTGGGGCTCGCCGCCTTCGTGGGCCATCTCCTCGAAGCGCTGGCCGTTGGGCCACCACACGGTCCAGAGGCCGACGGCCTCACCGAGCGCGTAGTCGCCCTGCTCGCGCAGCTGGCCCGAGGGCCACCAGGTCCGCCAGGTGCCGACCTGCCGACCCGCCTCGAAGCGGCCCTCGACCTGCTTGGTCCCGCCCGGAAAGAAGCCCGTCCACAACCCCGTCGGCTGCCCGCCCGCGTAGGCCCCGGAGATCAGCAGGGCCCCCTCCGAGCGGCTCTCCCACGGTCCGTCGGGCCCGGGGATGGGGATCCCCTGGAAGGGGAAGTCGTCCTCGTCGTCTTCGTCGATCTCCCCGAGCAGGGGCGCTGGTGTCGCCGGGCGTGCGACCTCGGCGACCGGGGCCCGCCCGCACCCGATCCCGAGCGCAAGCAGGACCAGGACCGGCCCTCGCCCGGACAGAATTCGCTGCAATGTCGTACGTTCTCGCGAGTCGACTGCTTGGACTCGCTGCTTCGGAGATACCTGCATGCGCCTTCTTCTGCTCACCTTCGCGATGGCTCTGTTCGGATGCCCCGGCACCGGCTCGGACGACGACGATGCCACCTCGGACGACGACGACGCCACCGCAGACGACGACGACGCCACCGCGGACGACGACGACGCGGCGGATGAGGGCTGCGGCACCGACTGGGAGGTCGTGAACTTCGGCACGGAGGACGGCGTCATCCTGGAGGCGGACTGGAAGCCGGCCGCGAACGCGAACGCCGGCGCCGTCATCCTCTTCCACATGATCCCGCCGAGCAACGACCGCACGGGCTACCCGCTCCGGGTGCGGGATGCCTTCGCGGCCGAAGGCGTCGCGGTGCTCAACGTCGACCGGCGCGGCGCGGGCGGCTCCAGCGGCAACTTCGAAGACGCCTACATCGGGCTCGGTGGCCTCTTCGACATGCAGGCGGCCGTCGCCTACGTGCTCGACGCAGCCCGCGAGTGCGACGTCGACCGGGACAAGCTCGTGCTCGTGGGGGCCAGCAACGGCACGACCTCGGTTCACGACTACACGGTGGCCCACCGCGACGGCTTCCCGATGCCGGCCGCGAACATCTTCATGTCGCCGGGCGGCTACACCGAAGGCAACAACGCCTTCCCCACCCAGCAGGCCGACTGGCCCGTCGACCTGAGCCTGCCCTACCTGTGGCTCTACCCCACCAGCGAGCCCTGGTCCGACTCCTACATCGCGGACGCCCCGGCCTCGTGGCGCTTCGTCGAGGACGGCGCCGCGCACGGCACGAGCATGTTCGACGGGGGCGCCCTCGAGGACAGCACGGTCGCCGAGATGGCCGCTTGGATCGCCGCCGTCCAGTAGCGACTATCATCAGCGCCTCGTGATCGTCCGAATCCTCCGCGCGCTCTTCCCCTTCTGGTGGCTCTTCTGGGGCCTGGCCATCGCCACGGGCACCGGCCTGTGGATCCACTGGTACCCGCGCTGGCAGGGCATGGCGTGGGGCGTCACGGAGATGGTGCACGTCTTCCTGGGCTGGCCGGCCCTGGCCCTGTACCTCGGCTACAACGTCCACCACCTCATGCGGCACTGGGGCGACTTCCGCGAGAAGGCGCGGGTCCTCGGGGTCCTGCTGACCGGCTCGGCGCTGGTGGCCTTCGCGAGCGGCGTGTGGCTGGTCCTGCCCTCGGAAGGCGGGCCGCCCGGCGGGGTGAAGGGCGCGCACTTCTGGAGCACCTTCCCGATCTTCCCGTTGGTGCTCTGGCACACCTGGCGGGTGATGACGGGCTGGATCAAGGCGCAGGTGCGGACAGGCTCTCCACCTCCAGCTGAGGACGAAGCGCCCTCAGAGTCCTGATCGCGGCGGCGTCCACGGGCGCGCCGGTCAGCTCCAGGAGCCGCAGCTTCGGCAGCGCGAGGCCCTCCAGCGACGACACGGCGGTCCCCCCGACCTTCAGCTCGCGCAGCTCCCGCAGATCGACCCCCAGCACGGCGCTGGTGACCGCCGTCTCCCGCAGGTCCAGCTCGCGCAAGACCTCCGAGCCCGACAGCCCCACCACCAGCCGGTCCGTGATCGCGGTGCCGGACAGCCCCAGCTCGCTGAGGGACGGCTGCCGGCCGAGCGCGCCGAGGGCCTGGTCGGTGACCCGAGAGAAGCCCGCCTCCAGCTTGCGGAGCTGGGGCAGCGTGCCCAGCGCCTCGACGCCGGCGTCCCCCACGGCGGTCGCTCCGATGCCCAGCTCGCGCAGCTCGTTCAAGGACGACAGCTCGCGCATGCCCGCGTCGGTGACCTTCGTCCGGCCGAGCTCCAGCTCCCGAAGCGGCCGCACGAAGGCGAGGTGCGCGAGGCCCGCATCGCCGATGGCGGTGCCGCCGAGGTCCAGCTCCACCAGCTGCCCGGAGTGCCGCAGGTGCTTGAGGCCCGCGTCCGTGATCCGCGTGTTGTAGAGCGCGGCGAAGCGCAGCTCCGGCAGACGGCCCAGCACCTCGAGCGTCCCGTCGCCGACGCGCGACTCCCAGAGCTCCAGCTCCTCCAGATTCCGCAGCCCGCGCAGGTGTTCGAAGCCGGGATCCCCGACCTCCGTCCCCCAGAGGCTCAGGAAGGTCAGGCGACCCAGGCGCTTGAGGTGCCGCATGCCGGCGTCGGTGACGGCGGTCGTGCCCAGCTCCAGCTCCTGGAGGCCCACCGGCAGGTGCTCCAGCCCGGCGTCGGTCGCCTTCGTGCCGAAGACAGAGAGGAAGCGCAGCCGCGGGTGCCCCGCCAGCGCCGCGAGCACCCCGTCGCCGATGGCCGTGTTGCCGAGGTAGAGCTCGTCGAGCTGGCGCCGCGAGCCGATGAAGTTCGCCGAGGCGTCCGTCGTCTTCGTGTACCAGGCCTCCAGGACGCGCAGCTGCCCGAGCGGCTGCAAGGCGCCGAGCCCCGCGTCGCCCACGGCCGTGCCCCAGAGCGCCAGGTGCTCCAGCTGCGTCAGCGAGGCCAGCAGCGGCAGGCCCGCGTCCGTGATCCGCGTGCCCCCCAGCCCCAGGTGCCGGAGGCTCGTGATGCGACCGACGGACTCCAGGGCCGCGTCGCCGACCCGGGTGTCTGCCAGCTCCAGGCTTTGCAGCTTCAGCCGCACCAGGTGCTTCAGCCCGCTGCCGTCCACCGCCGTGCCGGCGAGGTCGAGCTCCTGGAGCCCGCCCAGCTCGGCCAGGCTCCGCAGCCCGGCGTCGCTGACCTGGGTGTTGGCGAGGATGAGCGTGCGCAGCCGCGGGAGCCGCGAGAGGGCTGCCAGCGCGCCATCCCCGGCGGCCTCTCC
Organism: Deltaproteobacteria bacterium; assembly: GCA_029261955.1. Lineage (GTDB taxonomy): Bacteria > Myxococcota_A > UBA796 > UBA9615 > UBA9615 > CALCXL01. Next base: position 3,634 of record JAJDAI010000244.1, read on the forward strand.
GCCGAGCCTCAGCCCACCCTGCGCGCCGATGCCCACCGCCCCGAGCCGCAACGACACGAGCCGGAACAGCGACGCGAGCCCGCTCAGCTCGGTGTCTTCGAAGCCGCGCAGCTCCAGGTGCAGGTCCTTGTGGATGGACTGCAGGCACGCGACGTCACCGCCCGCTGGGATCGCCAGCGAGAGGGCCGCAAAGGGCGAGCTGTTCAGCCTCGCGACCACCTCGGGGCGACACAGACTCGCCAGGTCGCCGCGCAGGGACGGCGCTGCACCGACCTCCTGCGTGGAGGCGCCGCCGAGCAGGTCCAGCCCCACCAGCTGCCCGTCGAGCTCCACCCGGCCCTGCGTTTCGGTGACGGTGTGATCGGCGTACTCGAAGGTCGCGGCGAACTCGGCCGGCGCGAGCAGGGGCAGCGGCACGTAGGCACCGAGGGACGACCAGGCGAAGGGCCCCGCGGCCTGCAGATCGAGCACCTCGTCCTCACGCTCCTCGGCCTCCACGGGCGCGGGCGCCTCGGGGGTCGAGCAGGCAGCGAGCAAGAACAGGAGGGCCCAGCGCACGGCGCAATCTACGTCAGGCAGGCTCGATGACGACCAGCACGTCCCGGCGCGCGACCTGGTCGCCTTCACCCACGCGGACCTCGGCCACGGTGCCGGCGACGTTGGCGAGCAGGTGGTGCTCCATCTTCATGGCCTCGACGACGAGCAGGATCGCGCCGAGCTCGACGACGTCGCCGGGCTGGCTCTTCACCTGCACGACGCGCCCGGCCATCGGCGCGCGGATGGTGCCGTCGCCGATGGACTCCGCGGCCGCGCGCTCGAGGGGATCGAGCTCGGTGAAGACCCCCTGACCGAGCCCGGCGACCGCGAGGTGCAGCGCTCGGCCTTCTCGGGCGACCGTCACGCCGCGGACCACGCCATCGACGCGCAGGCGGGTGGGGGACAGGACCTCCAGCTCGACCTCACCGACGGTGTAGCGGCGCCCCGAGACCGGGACCACCCGCAGGTCGCGCCCGTCGAGGGTGATGGGCCAGTCGACGGCGCCGCGGGACCCGAAGGGCACGATCATGGGATCGGGCAGGGAGCTCAGGAGGGCGGCCGCCGCGACCAGGGCGTCCGAGGCCTCAGGAGCCGCCCAGTTCGAGAAGGTCCGCTCCAGCCAGAGCGTGTCGACCGCGCCGGTGGCGAAGTCCTCGTGGGCGAGCACCTCGGCCAGGAAGGCGGCGTTCGTGCTCGGCCCCAGGAGCGGGGCTCCGCGAAGCGCGGCGATCAACTGGGAGCGAGCGGCGTCCCGATCCCCCGCGACCGCGATCAGCTTGGCGATCATGGGATCGTAGTAAGGCGAGACCTCATCCCCTGCGTGCACCCCGGTGTCCACGCGCAGGCCCACCGGCGGGGCCCAGGCCAGGATCCGCCCGCTCTGGGGCATGTAGTTCTGCGCCGGGTCCTCGGCGTACAGGCGAGCCTCGATGGCCCAGCCCTGCGGCTCCGCGTGTCCAAGCGAGTCCGGCAGCGCCTCGCCGCCCGCGATCCGGAGCTGCCAGTCCACGAGGTCCACGCCCCACACCGCCTCGGTGACCGGGTGCTCCACCTGGAGCCGCGTGTTCATCTCCAGGAACCAGAAGGAGCCGTCGTCCTCGAGCAGGAACTCGACCGTGCCCGCGCCGACGTAGGCCACCGCCTCGGCCGCCTGGACCGCTGCCCGCCCCATCTCTGCGCGCAGATCGGCATCTACCGCTGGAGAGGGCGCCTCTTCGATGACCTTCTGGTGCCGTCGCTGCACGGAGCACTCGCGCTCCCCGAGGGAGAACGCCCGCGAACCGTCCGCCAGCACCTGCACCTCGACGTGCCGGCCCCCTTCGACGTAGCGCTCCAGCAGCACGTCGCCGGATCCAAAGGCGGAGGTCGCCTCCCGCTGCGCCGACTCCAGCGCCCCCGCGAAGTCCGCCAGGTCCCGCACCACGCGCATGCCGCGCCCGCCGCCTCCCGCCACCGCCTTGATGACCAGGGGGCAGCCGACCGCTGCGGCGTCCTCCGCCGAGGGCTGCGTGCCGCGCCAACCGGGCAGCACCGGC
>JAJDAI010000245.1 GCA_029261955.1 Deltaproteobacteria bacterium
CGCGTTGGCGAGGCCGTCGCAGTCGTTGTCCTGCCCGTCGCAGGCCTCGGGGTTGCCCGGGAAGTTGAGGACGTCGCGGTCGTCGCAGTCGTCGCAGGACCGCACCCCATCCTCGTCGAAGTCGATCTCGCCGCCCACGTCGGCGTCCGGGGTGCCGTTGCAGTCGTTGTCGATGCCGTCGCAGATCTCGGGGTTGCCCTGGAAGCGGAGGGGGTCGCCATCCGCGCAGTCGAGGCAGGACAGGACGCCGTCGCTGTCCGCGTCCACCTCGCCGCCGGGGTCGGCGTTGGCGCCGTCCACGCAGTCGTTGTCCTCGCCGTCACACAGCTCGGGGTTGCCCGGGAAGTTGCTGGAGTCGCCGTCGTCGCAGTCGGCGCAGGTGAAGGAGCCGTCGCCGTCGACGTCGCCTTCGCCACCGGGGGCGTCCGGGGCCCCGTTGCAGTCGTTGTCCTGGCCATCGCAGAGCTCGGCCGCGCCGGGGCTGTTGGCGGCGTCCGCGTCGTCGCAGTCGGCGCAGGCCAGGGAGCCGTCCCCGTCTCCGTCCAGCTCACCGACACCGAAGTCCGCCTCCCCGTCGCAGTCGTTGTCGAGCCCGTCGCAGATCTCGCTGTTGCCCGGGTAGGAGGCGCCCTCTTCGTCGTCGCAGTCGGCGCAGGCCAGGGAGCCGTCGACGTCGAGATCGACCTCGCCGCCCGCCGCGTCCGCGCTGCCGTTGCAGTCGTTGTCCTCGCCGTCGCAGGCCTCGGTGTTGCCCGGGAAGTTCGCGATGTCGGCGTCGTCGCAGTCGGCGCAGGACAGGGAGCCGTCCAGGTCGCCGTCGATCTCCCCTTCGAGGTCGTAGTCCGCGTCCCCGTCGCAGTCGTTGTCCTCGCCGTCGCAGACCTCGTCGTTGTCGGGGAAGTTGGCCGGGTCGGCGTCGTCGCAGTCCAGGCAGGTCAAGGACCCGTCGCCGTCCTCGTCGCCCACGCCGCAGGTGCTGTCGTCGCAGTCGTTGTCGACGCCGTCGCAGGCCTCCTCGTTGCCGGGGAAGTTGTCAGGGTCGGCGTCAGCGCAGTCGTCGCAGGCCAGCGAGCCGGCGGAGTCGCCGTCGACCTCGCCCTCGGCCTCGGTGGACTCGTCGCAGTCGTTGTCGATGCCGTCGCAGAGCTCGGCGTTGCCCGGGAAGGCGGCCGGCTCGTCGTCGTCGCAGTCGTCGCAGGACAGGGAGCCGTCGGTGTCCGCGTCCACCTCGCCTGTCTGGTCGAAGTCCGCGAAGCCGCTGCAGTCGTTGTCGCGGCCGTCACAGACCTCGGCGTTTCCGGGGAAGTTCGAGGCGTCGCCGTCGTCGCAGTCGTCGGCGCTCTCGACGCCGTCGCCGTCCTCGTCCACGTCGTATTCGCCGGGGTAGTCGCCCACCAGGAAGCAGCCGGAGCAGCCCAGCAGGGCCACGAGGAACAGGAGTCTCGTCATCAGAATCGGCCTCCGATACCGAAGGCCAGGCCCCCGTCAGGCGAGGGCACGAGGTAGGGCGCCCAGGCAGCCTTCTTCGCTCCACCGTCCGCCGTCGCGGCCACCACGAGCGCGACCCCCACGCCGGCCAGCACACCGCCCGCGATGGCCGTCGCGAAGCCCGCCCGGTTGCGGGTCAGCAGCGCGCCGTAGTCCAGCTCGACGACCGTCGCCCGCCCGTCTTCCTGCAAGCCGGCCTCCCGGTAGGACACCAGGTGCAGGGCCAGACCCGCGCCCGCGGTGCCGGCGCCCACGCCGATGAGGCTCGCGCCTGCCACCGGCATCGCCGCGACCTTCTTGGCCGTCCTCTTCAAGAAGACCCGCCCGTCGAGCTGGTGCACGGTGTCCTCGGTCACGAGCAGGACGCCGGTCCACTTCTTCGCCGCGGCCCGATCCGCCAGCCACGGGGCGTAGGCGTCGTCGCCGTTGGACAGACCCGACACGAGCCTCACGGCCGTCGTCACCAGGGCCGAGGTTTCGTTCCGGTCCGCTTCGAGCGGCACATCGACGACCAGCGCCTCCGTCCCGCTCGCGAGGATGTGGCGACCCGGCAGCAGGCGCGGCGCCTTGCCGCTCGCCGGCTCGCCATCGACCAGCAGGCTCTCCACCTGGAGCTCCAGCGGCATGGCCTTGGTCGTCACGACGTCCTGGAGCGCCGCGACGAAGAGCTCCTTCATCTGGGGCGGGTACTGCTCGTCCCAGGGACGCTGCGGATCGATGATGGCGGCCTTGCGGAAGGCCTCGCGCGCCTGGTCGAAGTCGTCGAGGTTGAAGTGCGCGATGCCCTGCAGGAAGTGCAGCTGGTAGAGCGTCGCCCGGGGCGCGCCGACCCCGCCGCAAGGCAGGGTTCGGGTCAGCCTCTGCAGCGCCTTCAGGCCGTCTGCGTACTCCATGTCGAAGAGCCGGGTGCCGGCCACCGCGACCGAGCGCTCCAGGGAGTCCGACCGCCCGCTGGCGCACCGGGCCGAGGGCGCCCCCACCACCATGATGGACTGCGGCTTGCCCTCGATGAGCCCCGCGAGCGGCCCCTCCACCGTGAAGTCGCCGTTGCCGAGCCAGGCCTTCGCCCGGGTGCTGGCCTCGCCGGGATCGACCCCGGCGGCGTACAGCACCGCAGGGCCGGCCGAGGCGGCGGCGGGGAGGGACAGGAAGAACGCGATGAGCAAGGCGAGACGGGGCATGTTCCTCGTCAATCTAAGCGCGGGGCCGGGGGTTCGCGGAAAAGCTGGGGCACAAGCGTACTCACCCGCGGATGCGAGCACCCGCGCCGGGATGAACCCGATCCACCTCAGAGCAGACCGGCGAGCTCCGCGAGCGTTGCGACCGTCGCGCCCACCACCTTCGTCGTGAAGGGCAGGTGCACGGTGTCGATCGTGTCGCTGGTCCGGTGGTAGTGCGGCGTTGCTTCGCCGCTGGCGGGGATGTTGTGGGCCTCGACGCAGTCCATCGGGGTGATGGCCGGGAAGCCCGCCTCCTGGAAGTTGGTGTGGTCGTCGCCGTAGCAGTAGCCGTGCTCGATCCAGGTCTTGTGCGCCAGGCCCAGGTCGGTGCAGACGCCGGCCATCGCCTCGACCAGGTGCTCCGACTCGTCGTCGCCCAGGATGTCGAGCAGGTCCTCGTCGCCCAGGGGCCAGTAGCCGATCATGTCCGGCGCGATCACGCCCGCGACGCTCACCCCGTCCGTGGGCAGCCAGGTGACGAGGTGCTCCGAGCCCAGGGAGCCCTGCTCCTCGGCCGCGGTGAAGACGAACCAGACCGAGTCGCGCAGCTCGAGCGGGGCCAGGATCCGCGCCGCCTCCAGCACGCCAGCCACGCCGCTCGCGTTGTCGTCCGCGCCCGGCGCGTAGGTCTCCGGCTCGGTGGAGGTCGAGTCGTAGTGGGCCGAGTAGATCCAGACGGTGTCGGGGTTCTCGCTGCCCTCCATGCGCGCGATGACGTTGGCCGTCTCGGTGTTGCCGACCAGGAAGGGATCGAGCTCCGCCACGAAGCCCAGGTCCGCGAGGCGGCCGACGAGGTAGTCCTTCGCCTCCTCCGCGCCGTCCGAGAAGGTGTAGCGGGTGCCCATCTCCTCCAGGTCGACGATGGTCCGCTCCACCTCGTCCTGGTCCGCCAGCTCGTAGAGATCCAGGGGATCCGGCGGCAGCTCGTCGGTGGCGTCGTCGTCGTCGTCGTTCAGGTCGGGGGATGTCGCCGGGCAGGCGACCAGGAGAAGCAGGGCAAGCAGGCGCATGGCGGCATCCTTCCAGGCCCGAGGCGATCCGGGAATCCGAATCGCGGGATCCCGAAATGGGCTAGATGGGGTCTGACCCCATCCAGCCCGCGGTGGGCTGGATGGGGTCAGACCCCGATCGTGCAAGGGAACACGCGGTGGCCGATCTGCGGATCTCGGGTCTAAAGTGGGCTGCCCTCGGGAATCCCGGACTCCGACTGGAAGCATCTGACGTGAAGGTCTCGATCGTCGTACCGCCCTTC
>JAJDAI010000246.1 GCA_029261955.1 Deltaproteobacteria bacterium
AGCAGGGCCAGCGTCGTGACTCGGCGGCTCATGGCGTGCCCGAGGGCGGCTCGGCGACCGTCCCCTCCTCTGCCGACGGCTCGCTCGCCCGACCGATCGCCGCGTACAGCGCCGGGAGGACCACCAGGGTCGCCAGCATCGAGGTCAACACCCCGCCCAGGACCACGGTCGCCAGCGGTCGCTGGACCTCCGCCCCCACGCCGGTGTTCAGCGCCATCGGCAGAAAGCCCAGACTCGCGACCAGGCCCGTCATCAGCACGGGCCGAAGCCGTGTCTCCGCGGCCTCCCGGATCGCCTCCCGCAACGGCGTTCCGCCTTGCACGACCTGCCGGATCCGCGAGACGAGGACGAGCTGGCCCAGCACCGCCACCCCCGAGAGCGCGACGAAGCCCACCCCCGCGGAGATGCTGAACGGCAGATCGCGCAGCCACAGGGCCGCGATCCCGCCCACCGTGGCGAAGGGCACGCCGGTCATCACGATCCCCGCGTCTCGCACCGAGCCCAGGCTCAGGACCAGCAGCGCGAAGACCAGCAGCAGGGCGAGCGGGACCACCACGGCGAGGCGGGCGCGGGCGCGCTCCAGGTGCTCGAACTGCCCCCCGTAGCCCACGTAGTAGCCGTCGGGCAGGGAGAGCGCGCCGACCGCCTCCCGGACGTCGGCGACGAACGAGGCCACGTCCCGGCCCCGCACGTTCGCCTGGACGAGGATCCGCCGCCGCCCCGACTCCCGTTGCACGGTCGACGGACCCTCCTCGAGGCGGATCGACGCGAGCCGCCCGAGCGGGACCCGCTCGCCGCCCGGCGCCGACACCCCGATCCTCGCGATGGCCTCCGGATCCCGGCGGCTGTCCTCGTCGAGGCGGAGCGCCAGGTCGTAGCGGGTCTGGCCCTCGCGGATCTCGCCGACCTTCCGCGTGCCCAGGGCCTCGACGACCTCGAGCACCGAGCGGGCGGGGATGCCGAACCGGCCCAGCGCCGCGCGATCGATCTCCACCCGGAGCACCGGGAGCCCGGTCAGCTGCTCGGTCGTCACGTCCGCCGCACCAGGGATCGCCTCGACGACCCTCTGGATGCGGATGGCCTGCTCCCCCAGCAGCTCGAAGTCGTCGCCGTAGAGCTTGATGCCGACGTCGGCGCGGATGCCGGCGATCATCTCGTTCATCCGCATCTCGATGGGCTGCGTGAAGATCGAGCGCATCCCCGGCATGGACTCGAGCTCCGACGCCATCGCCGCGACCAGCTCGTCCTGGGTTCGGCCGCGCGTCCACCGCTCCGGCGGTGTCAGGGTCATGAACACGTCCGACAGCTCGGTCCCCATCGGATCGGTGGCCACCTCCGCCGTGCCGGTCCGCGTCCAGATGTCGGCGATCTCGTTCGGGAAGGCGGCGAGCAGCGTCTGCTCGATGCGACCGCCGTACCGCACCGACTCCTCGAGCGACACGCCGGCGAGCCGGACCGTGTTGACGACGACCGCGCCCTCGCGCAGGCGCGGGACGAACTCTGCCCCGAGCGTGCTCGCCAGGAACAGCGAGTTGACGAGCAGCAGCCCCGCGACGGCGAGCACCAGCCCCCGCCGGTCCAACGCCCACCGCAGCACCGGGGCGTAGATCCTGCTGAGCCAGCGCACGAGCCAGGTCTGCCTTCCGTGCCCGCCGCGCTTCAGCGTGAGGCTCGCCAGCACCGGCATGAGCGTCAGGGACAGGACCATCGAGCCGAGCAACGCGAGCACGACGGTCAGCGCCATCGGCCTGAAGAGCTGCCCCTCCACGCCCTCCAAGGTCAGGATCGGGAGGTAGACGATCGCGATGATCAGCTCACCGAAGAGCGTCGGCCGACGGACCTCGACCGCGGCGTCGCGCACGATCTCCAGCACCGAGCGCTTCGAGCGGTCCAAGGCCAGCCGCCGCTCGATGTTCTCGACCATGATCACCGAGCTGTCGACCACCAGGCCGAAGTCGATGGCGCCCAGGCTCATGAGGCTCCCGGCGACGCCGAACCGGAGCATCCCCTCGAACGCGAACAGCATCGACAGCGGGATCGCCAGCGCGACGATCAGCCCCGCCCGCACGTTGCCGAGGAAGGCGAAGAGGATCGCGATCACGATCAGGCCCCCGCCGAACAGGTTCTCCTCCACCGTGCTCAAGATGTGATCGACGAGCTCGGTGCGGCTGTAGACCGGCTCCAGGGACACCCCGTCGGGCAGCGACGCGGCAGCCTCGGCCAGCCGCGCCTCCAGCGCTCGGGTGACGTCGCGGCTGTTCTCGCCCATCAACATGAAGCCGAGCCCGAGCACGACCTCGCCCTCGCCCTGCGCGGTCACGGCTCCGCGACGGATCTCGTGGCCCTCCTGCACCGTCGCGATGTCGGCCACCCGGATGGGCACGCCGTCGAACGCCGCGATGACGATCTGCTCCACGTCCTCGGCCCCCGCGGCCAGCCCCATGCCCTGGATCAGCCAGGCCTCTCCCGCCTGGTCGAGCACGCCGCCGCCGACGCTGGCGTTGTTGTCCCGGAGCGCCCGCTCGACCTCTCCCAGCGTCAGCTGGTGTTTGACGAGCAGGTCCGGATCGACGACGACGTGCAGCTGGCGCTCGTAGCCCCCCCAGGTGTTCACCTCGGCGACGCCCGCGACGCTGAGGAGCTGCGGCCGGACGACCCAACGGTGCAGCGTGCGCAGATCCGTGGCGCTCCACCGCTCGTCGCCGCGAACCAGGTACTGGAACACCTCGCCCAGGCCCGTCGACACGGGGCCGAGGGTGGGTCGGCCGATGCCCTCGGGCAGCTCGACGGCGAGCAGGCGCTCGGAGACCACCTGGCGCGAACGCCAGACGTCGGCGTCTTCCTCGAACACCAGCGTCACCTGGGAGAAGCCGAACTTGGAGACCGAGCGCATCGTTTCGAGGGACGGCAGCCCGCCCAGGACCTGCTCCAGGGGAAAGGTGATCTGGCGCTCGACCTCCTCGGGAGACAGCGCGGGCGCGGTGGCGTTGACCGTGACCTGGACCGGGGTGGTGTCGGGGTAGGCGTCGAAGGGCAGGTCGCGCAGGGCCAGCAGGCCGGTGACGATCAGCCCGACCGCCGCGAGCACGACGAGCAGGCGGTGTCGGAGGCAGAGATCGATGACGGCGTTGAGCATGGCTACTGCTCCGGGGCCTCGACCTCGCAGCAGCCGGCGCCGATCGCGTCCTTCCGCAGCTCGGTCTTCAGCAGGAACGCGCCCGTGGTCACGACCTCTTCACCGGGCTCGAGCAGCCCCCTCACTTCGATCCGACCGCCGCTGCTGCGGCCGGTGTCGATGGCCCTGGGCTCATACAGTCCGGCCTCCGTCCTCACGAACACGACCGCGCCATCGTCCAAGCGCTGGACCGCCGAGCGGGGCACGGAGACCACCGCGGTGTGCGGCGCCACCTGGACGACCGCGCGGCCGAACTGGTTGGCGCGAAGCAAGCCCTCGGTGTTGGCCAGGGCGGCCCGCGCGGTGACGGTGCGGGTGCGCGGATCGACCTCCGCCGCGATCCAGGTGAGCGAGCCCTCGAAGGTGCGCCCGGGGACCCCGTCGATCTCCAGGCTGACGCGCTGTCCGAGCCTGACCTGTCCCGCGTCCTCCTCACGGAGGTCGAGCAGCGCCCACATCGCCGTCGTGTCGGCGACCATCGCCAGCAGATCGGAGCTCGAGACGGCCGAGCCGAGCACGACCGGTCGGCGGACCACGGTGCCGGCGAGGGGAGAGACCGCGGCGTAGCGCCCCGAAGCTCCTTCTCCGGAGGCACCCGACACCCGCAGGCCCGCCTCCGCCGCCCGGATCTCGGCCGTCGCGGCCTCGACCTCCTGCCCCGCGAGCTCCTCCTTCCGGGAGCTGGCGATCCCAGCCGCCCGCAGCTCGCGCTGCCGACTTTGGTTCGCCTCCGCGGTGCGGGCTCGCTCCCGGGCTGAGGAGAGCCTGGCCCGCAGGTCCCCGACTTCGGCGCTGTCGAGGGTGACCAGCGGCGTCCCGATCGAGACGGACTGCCCCAGCTCTGCCAGCACCTCTCGGACCACGCCGGACAGCGGGGTCCGGATCTCGGCCACCCGGTCGGCATCGAACGCGATCCTCGCGGTGGCTTCGACTCCGACGCCGAGCCCGCCGAGCCGCGCGCGGGCGGTCTCAATCCCGGCCCTGGCTTCGGTCTGTGACGACCGGAACCGGATGCGTGTGCCGGGGACGAAGGCATCGACACCCTCGGGAGGCGCCACCGGGTTGCAGGTGGGGCACGCCGACTCCGGGTAGCCGTGCTCCTCACACCAGTCGCCAGCCGCCTTGAACCCGTCGGTCAGCTCCGGGTTGCAGACGGTGCACTTCGACTCCGGGAGGCCGTGCCCGACGCACCAGTCCGCAGGATCGGCGGTGTGCGCGGCTTCCGCCTCGTGCTCGTGCTCGCCCGGCTTCTCCATCGGGTTGCAGGTGGGGCACGCCGACTCCGGGTAGCCGTGCTCCTCACACCAGTCGCCAGCCGCCTTGAACCCGTCGGTCAGCTC
>JAJDAI010000247.1 GCA_029261955.1 Deltaproteobacteria bacterium
GGCGACGGGGACGGCGTGACCTCCTGCGCGGGCGACTGCGACGACGCCGAGCCCGGCCGCTTCCCCGGCGCCGCGGTCCAGTGCGACGGCCTCTTCGACACCGACTGCGACAGCTTCGAAGACCCGCTCGAGGCCGACGACGACAACGACGGCGCGACCGAGTGCACGGGTGACTGCAACGACGCCGACCCGCTGCTGAACACGACGGACGAGGACGGCGACGGCGTCAGCACCTGCGGCGGCGACTGCAACGACGATCCGTCCAGCGTCACCGCGGCGGACACCTTCCCGGGCGCGCCCACGGTCTGCGACGACGAAGACGACAACGACTGCAACGGCGCCGTGGACACCAACCAGGCGGACTTCGACCAGGACGGCAGCGACCTCTGCGACGGCGACTGCAACGACTTCGACGCGGACGTCGAGGCCCTGGACGCCGACGGCGACGGCAGCACGACCTGCGAGGGCGACTGCCTCGACTCCGCCAGCGATCCGCTCGCCCCGCTGGTCGACGCCAGCACCGACGGCGACGGCGACGGCTGGACCTTCTGCGGGAGCTTCGGCGCGGCGGACCCGATCTCCGCGGCCGTGCCCCCGGACTGCGACGACGGCGACGCCCTGGCCCACTGGAGCGACGCCGACGGCGACACGAACACCACCTGCGACGACGAGCCCGACTGCGACGACAGCGACCCGGTCGCCAACATGCTCGACTCGGACAGCGACGGCGAAGCGAGCTGCGAAGGTGACTGCGACGACACCACGGGCTTCGTGAACAGCACGCTGCCCGAGAGCCGCGACGGCCGGGACAACAACTGCTCGGGCACCGCGGACGAAGGGATGATCGACGAAGGCGACCTCGCGATCGTCGAGATGCTCATCGCAGCCGACCCCGCCACGGGCGACGGCTTCGCCGAGTACGTCGAGGTCTACAACGCCTCGGGCGTCGCCATCGACCTGCGCGGTTGGCGGGCCGAGGTCGAGAACGACGCGACGGGCAGCAGCGCTGTCTACACCTTCCCCAGCGAGCCCGGTGGCGCCAACGACATGGTCATCGGCGCGGGGCAGCGGGCGGTGCTGGCGCACTCCTCGAACATCATGGCCTACGGCTTCGAGATCGCGGATTTCTACTGGTCGGCCCCGGCGTTCGGCGACGCGGGCGGCGCGGTGACCCTGAGCTTCGAAGGCGGCCTCGTCGACGAGGTGACCTGGGGCGGCTCGGACTGCACCGACAACTGCGAGCCCACGGATTCGAACCCGAACTTCTCGGGCGACAACACCTGGCGCGCGGGCCACAGCATCGGGCTCAACGTCTCCGACGCGACGGGCGGCAGCGCCCACACGCTCAACGACACCCTGTCGAACTGGTGCGAGGAGCAGGACCCGCTCGGGCCCAACGACTTCGGCAGCCCGGGCACCTCGTCCAACTCCTCGCTCGGCGACTGCAGCGACTGAGGCGGGGTCACTCCTCGCCGCGACGCTTCCGAGAGCGGTAGGCGCCCCAGACGAGGTGCTTCCAGAAGAGCTCCTTCTCGGCTTCGCTCTCCTCCTCTTTCTGGGTCTCTTCGTCCGCTTCCTGCTCGACGTCTCGGTTCGCGCCGTCGACGCCGGTGCCGCGTCCCTTGCGGGCGTTCTTGTCGGGGCCGCCCTTGTTGGGCCCGCCCTTCTTTGCGCCGGGCTTGCCCGGGGCCTGGCGGGCGCGGGCGTCCTGGGCGATCGCGACGCGCGGGTCCACCGCCTGCTCGGTCTCCGACTGCAGCGCCTCGGCCTGCTTCGCTTTCGACTCGCGCTCGACCTTCGCCACAACCGCCTCCGGGCTCCCAGCGACGCTAGCCCGGATCCGGCGCCTCCGTCCCGTCGGCCATGCCGCTCGCGGGGGTTTGCGGCGGTTGCGGCCGGGTCGGTACAATCGGCGCGCCCCGTCGGGCACCCCGGGCTCCACACATGCTGCGTCATACCCTGCTGCTTCTGATCCTCACGACCTGGCTCGCCCCTTCGGCGGGCTGGGCCCAGAGCGCGACCGAGCGGGAAGCTCGTCGGCAGCTGGAGTTCGCGAAGCAGGAGGTGGTCGAGAAGAACTTCGAGAAGGCGCTGACCTCGGCCGAGTCGGCCCTGCGTCTGCACCCTGCGCTGTACGACGCCTTCGTGCTCAAGGCGCTGGCCTTCGAGGGCCTGGGTGACCTCAAGACCGCCGAGAGCTTCCTGATCGCCTACCGCGATCTGACCCCCGAGGAGAAGCGGCTGCCCGAGCTGCCCGAGGCGATGCGCCGGGTCTCGCTGGCCCAGGCCTCGGCGGGCCCGCAGCCCATCGAGGGGGACCGCGCCGCCGTCGTGCGCGGCCTGTCGGGCCTCTCCGCCGAGGATGTGCCCTCCGTGCCGGCCGGAAGCGAGGAGTTCGCCCGCTGGTTGCTCATCGAGCAGCGGCGCCAGGTCCTGACGGCCCGCCGCGACATCGGCGGCGCGCTGCTCGCGGGTGGCGCCGGCCTCGCCGGCCTCGGCGGCGGCCTCGTCGGTGCCATGGTCGCTGCCTCCCAGACGAGCCCCGACGACCCGAACATCGAGAACGGCCACGCGGCCGGCCTCGGGGCTCTGGCTTCAGGCGGTGTGCTGCTCGCCGTCGCGTTGCCCATGACGATCGCGAGCGCCGTCCAGCTCGCCGAGCTCGAGAAGGGCGCCAGGGGGGCCACCGCCGCCCGCAAGCCGCGCGTCGAGCTTCACTCGACCGGCCTCGCGCTCCGCTTCCCATGAGCCGCTCCGACCCCACTGTGGCCTGGAGCATCCTGCTCCAGCCGGTGGTGGATGCCGGCGGGGACCTGCCCCCGCTGCCCGCCCTCGTCCAGCGGCTGGCCCCGGGAACGACGCTCCCGTCGGTGGATCCCATCCAGCGCGTGCTGCACGGCCCGCTCGGCACCGTCGCGCTCGCCCGTCGGTTCCTGGATGGAGGAGGCACCACGGTCATCTCGGGGCTGGGCGACATCCTTGGTGTCACGATCGTCGCGAGCCAGGCGGGGGAGGTGGAGTCGCACCCGCCCTTCGCCGAGCTGCGCGCCCAGGCGCTCGCGCTGGCCTCGGACGAGGGCCTCGACGGCCTCCGCGCGGAGCTGGAGGCCGAGGGGTGCTGGGAGTTCGCTGGCCTCGCCGAGCTGCAGGGCATGCTGTCCGAAGGGCTCCAGGACGAGCTGCCCGAGGACCTGCCGGCCCTGCGCCGCGGTCCGATCACGCTGATCCGGGGGACCGGGGTGGGGGAGGGGCACGCCGCCTGGCAGGCGGAGGCCTCCTACGCTCGATCCAGCCAACGCCCCGTCGCCGCCCAGGCTCTCAAGGTGCTCTGCGTCGGCCACGAGGGCCGCCCGCCCGCGCTGGTGGCTTTCGCCGCGCAGGCGCTTCGCTGGGGGCAGGCAGCAGCCCGCGCGTCCCGCAAGGCGGCCGCGTTGGAGCAGCTCGGGGAGGAGGTTCGCGCTGCGTCCTCCTGGGCTGTCACCGGCGGCCCCTGGCCCGGCGTCGGGGAGCCGAAGCTGCCCATGCTCGCAGCCCGGCTCGAGATCCTGCGCGTCGGTCTGCAGGACGAGGTCGCCCTGCTCAGGTCCCAGGGACAGGGGGCGCGTCGCGCAGCTCGCCGCCTGCTCGGGGGCGAAGACGCAGTGCCCGGCGGACCCCTGGACGAGGCTTCGCCCCTGGCCGATGAGGTGATCGAGCGTCTGGAGGCCCGCGTCGTCGCGGCGTCCCGGCACGCCGATGCGCTGGCGGTCGCCGAGCGCGCGAGCGGCTGAGCCCCGGCCTCAGGCCAGGATGTCCAGCAGGCGGTCGGCTTCCTTGACGGCGCCGGAGGCGGACTTCACCTGCCCGGCGATCTCGTCGCTGATGCGCTTGAGCAGGCCTTCGAGCGCACCCATGAGCTCCACCTGGATCTGCGGCTCCGCCTCGAACACGGGGATCTCCGAGACGATGTCGCTCAGCCCTTCGAGGTGCGTGGAGATGTGCCAGCCGTCGTTGTAGCGGCGGAAGCCGATGACCGGCCCGCCCTTCTTGACCTCGTAGGGCTCGACGCGGATGCCGGCCTTGAGGGCGGTCAGCTTCGCATCGAGCTCCTGGAAGGCCTTCGCCAGCTGCTCGTGGCTGGTCGTGAGCGCTCGATTGTCTTGCTCGATCTTGTCGAGCAGCTTGCCGAGATCCGCTGCCATGCCGCCTCCTGGGCCCCCGCTTCGGCTGGGGCGAGCTGAGTCTATCTGAGGCTGCGTGCCCCGGTCCTGCATCCTGTGCTTCCGCTGCGGGCCCACTGTGGCAGAATCGTCCGGTCCCCCCTTCTGTCATGGATCGGCAGCCGGAGACGCCGCGTGACCAAGCCGTGCGCCAAGCAAGGCGACCAAATCGTCGCAGTCGACATTCATCTGTACCCCGGTTCGCCGCCCGTCCCAGGGCCGCATCCGTACACGGGGATCATCCAGATGAAGACGCACCCCACCATCAACGTGATGGGGATGCCGTCGGCCACTGTGGGCACGAAGTCCATGAACACGCCGCCGCACGCGCCCGCCGTGGATGGGCCGAACAACATCGGCGAGATCGTGATGGGCTCGACGGGGGTCAAGTTCAACAACCAGATGGTGGGTCGCCTCGGCGACATCGCGAACACCTGCCAGGTCAGCGGGCCGGCGCCCCTGGGCCAGGTGGTGTGCGCGGGCACGGTGCTGGCGGGCGAGGTCGGCGTGGCTGTCGTCGTCGTGACGCAGCAGCCCATCCAGGCGCAGGCGGCGCAGATGAACACCGCGGAGGCGGTGCAGATCACGGTCGACGCCCTGGCGGCGGCGGCCGCGCTCCAGAAGATCTGGTCCGACCTGAGCGGCGGGGCTGCGGTCTCGGCGCAGTCCGCGGCGGCCGACTGCTCGGCTGCGGCCAGCGCGGTGAACACCGCCCTGCAGAGCGGCGACCCGTCCGAGCTCGCCTCGGCGGTCAGCCAGGCACAGGACGCGATCGACGCGGCGCAGGAGGTCATCCAGGACGCCGAGGAGGCCGAGGACGAGGTCCAGGACCGCTCGGCGGAGTACATGCGGATCGCGCAGCGGGCCTCGGGCCAGGCCGCGATCCTGGCGGACCGGGCGGCCTCGATGGCGCGGCAGGCGCGCGCGTCGGCGGACCGGGCACGGTCCGCGGCGGACGAGCTGGGCCCGCTCCAGGACGCGGCGGACTCCGCACGGAGCGACCTCGATGCGGCGACCCAGCGGGCCGAAGCCGCGCAGGCGAGCTACGACGCGGCGGTGGCGAACGCGCAGGCCGTGCAGGCCGAGTCGGCTGCGGCCCAGGCGAGGGTGGCGGAGGCCCAGGCGGCCTACGACCAGGCTCAGCAGGACCGCCAGGCGGTCGAGCAGCGGATCAACGATCTGCGGGGAGGGCGCTGAGTCATGGCTGACGACAACCCCGCCGCCGCCCAGCAGGAGGCCGCCGCGAAGGCCGCCGAGGACGCCGCCGCCCAGCAGGAGGCCGTCGCGAAGGCCGCCGAGGAGGCCGCTGCCAAGCAGGAGCTGGTCACCGCGAAGGCGGCCGAAGCCCAGGCGCAGGCCGAGCTGCTCAGCGCCTCCGGAGAGGCCGCTCCCGCGTTCGCTGACGCCCAGAAGGCCCAGCTGGAGGCCCAGGCGGCCCAGGCCGAGCTGATCACGGCGAAGCAGGAGGAGTTCGGCGCCGCGACCAAGGTCTACGAGGCCGACGCTGCGCTCATCGGGAAGCAGGGCGAGGTCGGCGGCGCCGCCGGCGAGGCCCAGGCGCAGGCCCAGGGTGCAGCCGCTGCAGCCGAAGAGGCCGCGAGCGCGCAGGGCGAAGCTCAGGAGAACGCTGGCCTCGCGCTGGCGGAGGCGAACAACCCCGCCGGCAAGAAGCCGGAGGTCGTCGCGAAGGCCCAGGAGAACTCCGAGAAGGCCGGCGAGGCTGCGGACACCGCGGGAGGCGCGGCAGAGACCGCCGCCGGCTCGGCCGAAGAGGCCATGGGGGCTCAGGAAGACGCGCTCAAGACGGCCCAGGAGGTCGGCGTGCCACCGGTTGCGCCCGGCGCGCCCGCGCCGCCCGAACTGCAGCCGCCCGAGATGCCCGCTGCGCCCGAGATGCCCGAGATGGCCGCGCCGGGGATGCCGGGGGCACCGGACATGGCGGCTCCCGAGATGCCGGGTACACCGGACATGGCGGCTCCCGAGATGCCGGCGGCTCCCGAGATGCCCGGTGCGCCCGAGGCCCCCGGCATGGAGGCCCCCGGCGCTCCCGAGGTCCCCGGC
>JAJDAI010000248.1 GCA_029261955.1 Deltaproteobacteria bacterium
GCTCGTCCAGGCCGGCCGGTGCGGCGCCGTCTCGGGCCTCGATGTGGGGGCGGGCACCCCGGAACTCCACCTGGCCTGCCGGTCCCCTGGCGACGAGCAGGCGGTCCGGCGCGGCCTCAGCGTCGGCCGTGTAGGGCCCCAGGCGCAGGTCGAACTGCGGGGTGCCGTCGGGCTCGGTCAGGGAGAGGGTCCCCAGGGGCCCCTCGCGCAGCCGGAGCAGGCTGCCGGGCCCCCGGTCCAGGTCGTGCGTGCGGCCCGCCTGCGGCCAGCGCAGCAGGTCTCCGTCGGGCCCGATCCTCAGCGTGTCCCCGTCAGCGCAGGCGACCCAGGCCGTGGCGCTGTCGGGATCCCAGGCGGCCTCCAGCGGCTCGCACTCGGCCCCCGTCTGCCGGAGCTCACGGACCTGCATGACCGCCGGATCCCAGACCTCGAGCCGCAGCGTGCCGTGGTCCCCCTCCAGCGGCTGGCCCCCTTCGACGAGGCGCAGCAGGGTGCGGTCTTGGGGGCTGGAGAGGAGCAGGCCGCCCGGGGGGTCGAGCGGCACGGACTCGTTGACGGTGCCGGTCGTGCTGAAGCGCTCCAGGCGCTCGCCCGCGCCGCGCATCGCGACGAGGTAGGGCAGGTTGCCGGGCACGACGCCGAGGCTGCCGAGCTCGCCCTCGGTGAGCAGGAAGCGGGTCATCAGGTCGTCTTGCGCGACCGAGCAGTTCCAGCGCTCCGTGCCGCCCAGGCGCACAGCCGAGAGCAGGCAGGCCAGCAGGATGGGCCCCAGGACCGGGCTGCCCTGGTGCAGCCGACGCAGATCCGCCGGCCAGCCGCCCGCCACGGCCCCGATGGCCAGGGCCGAGAACCAGGCCTCCTCCACGCCGAAGGTCGCGACCGCCACGAGGCCCAGCGCCGCGCCCAGGAGCGCCCCGCCCCGGTCGATGTGCGCGCGGCGGTGGAGCAAGGCGGCGGCGCCCAGGGCCAGCAGGAAGGCGGGCAGGGCCTCGGCGGCGTCGGGCAGGCGATCGAAAGCGGAAGCGAGCCCGTCCTCGAAGGCGACGGGCAGCAGCCCCTCTCCGAAGGGCCGCACGCGCGAGGCGGCGAGCCAGAGCGCTGGCGCGAGCAACGCGGTGGCCCGGGGGCCGAGGTTCCAGGCTTCGGGCACGGGCCGCCCCGACTCCCCCTTGCGCTGTCGGAAGAAGAACCAGAACCAGACCGCCACCGGCACCCAGGGCAGCGGACGGTTCGCGGCGGCGGCGGGGCCGAGCCATGCGAGGGCTCCCCAGAGGGCCGCGCCGCGGCTCAACGGCGACAAATCAGGCCGAATCAGACCGAAGATCGAGAAAAGCGAGACGATCGCAAAACCGATCCAGCCGGCCTCTGAGGGCACCGAAGCGAGAAATGCAGCGGGAATCGAGGCCAGATCCAGGGCCGGATGCACGGTGCCCAAAGCCCAGGAGAACACGAGCGGTGCAGCGATTCCCCAGCTGAGGAAGGCGAGAAGTGGCGGCCGTTGGCGGGGAGTCGGATCCATGGGGATCGGGGTTCACGCTAGTCCCCGGATTCCGCGGGTGTCAAAGGAGCCTTGCCTCCCCTTCTTGCCGCGGTTCCGGCCGAGTTCCTATACTCCGCACTTCGGGGCGAGTTCCGTCTGGACCCAAGGGGGACCGATCGACCCCCAGCCCACCCCGAAGATGCCGCTCCTGCGGCCCTTGGAGCGCCGATGGCGGACGAATCCACGAACGACGCCCCGACTCAGTCGGGCGACGACACCTCCGGCAACCAGCCGAGCAACTCCTTTGGAGTCGGCGGCCTGTCGGATGTCGGCCGAGTCCGCGAGCTCAACGAGGACAACTGGCACTGGGCCATCCTCGACGAAGGCTCCTCCCTGTACGCGGTGGCGGACGGGATGGGCGGGCACGACAAGGGCGAAGTCGCGAGCCAGGTGGCCGTCGAGACGATCTTCGAAGAGACGGCGAAGGCGCTCAAGTCGACCAAGAAGCGCGACAAGCGCAGCTTGCGGGACCTGCTGCGCGAGTCGTTCCAGCGCGCCAACCGGGCCGTAGTGACGCAGGGCGAGGAGCAGGACAGCAACATGGGCACCACGCTCTGTGCGGCCCTGGTCCACAAGGAGAAGGACGCGTTCATCGCGAACGTCGGCGACTCCCGCGTCTACCTCTACCGCGATGGCTCGCTCCGGCAAGTCAGCCGGGACCACTCGCTCGTCGCCTACCTCGTCGCGCTCGGAGAGCTGTCGGAGGAGGAGGCCCGCAACCACCCTTCGGGCAACATCCTGGTGCGCAGCATCGGCTCGGTGCCCGAGGTGGAGATCGACCTCTTCCACGTCGAGCTCAAGCAGGGCGACCGGATCATGCTCTGCAGCGACGGCCTCTGGGGCGAATGTGACGACGGAGAGATCCTGGAGCTGCTCCGGGATCAGGCCAACCCGCAGGACGCCTGTCAGGCGCTCGTGGACCTGGCGAACGACCACGGCGGACGCGACAACACGACCTTGGTCGTGGTGAGCGTCTGAGAACCGGCGGAGTCCGACCGTGAACCCGATGACCCGCATCCTCGCCGCCGTGCTCCTGGCCGCGCCGCTCGCTTTCGCGGCGGAGCCCGACCCGGACGCGATCCCGACGCGCGGTGCCGTCGCGCCAGCCTTCGGCCTGCACCTGCTCAACGGCGCAGAGGCGGAGGACCGCAATCGGCCGGTCGTCGAGCTCGACGACCTCTGCGGCATGCGGCCCGAGGACACGACCGCCGTGCTGCTCGCCTTCGTCGACGAGTCGCACGCAGCCGACCTGAGCCTGGCGAACACCTGGCACCGCAAGCACAACAAGGATGGCCTGGAGATCCTGGCCATCTCCATGGCTCGCGAGCCCGACTCCCTCACGGACGAGGCGAACAAGGCCGGCCTGCGCTACGACCTGCTCGACGACCGCCACCGCATCGTCGCCCGGCGCTACGGCATCACCACCGCGCCCTTCTCGCTCCTGCTCGACAACCGCTGCCGCGTCCTCGGCATGAGCAACCGCACGCTGACCGCCGATCAGGACTCCCTCGCGGCGTCCATCGCGGCCCAGGTCAAGGGGCAGCTCGGCCAGCTCGGCCAGTAGCTCTCCGGGCACGTCGCTGCCCGATCTCGCTGGTATGAATCCCGCAGTTTGAGTTGAGCATCCCCGCGCGACGGGGAAGCCAGACTCGCTCATGTGGGTGGGCGGATCCTCCCAGGCCGCCCTCTCCCGTCCACCCGCAAACCGCCCCGTTCTTGGGGCGATCGACAGCCCGCTCGGTTTATCCGGGCGGGCTGTTGTCTGTTCTGCGTTCTTTCCTAGCGGTAGTCGAGGCGCTCGCGGTCGCTCCCGCCCTCCTGCTCCAGCCGGTTGCAGCTGAAGGCGCCGCTCACGTCGATGACCTGGGCGGTGGGCGCGGCGTCGAGGATGAGGGGCACGCCGAGGCAGTCGAAGTCGCCGTCGCGGCCGCCCTCGGAGATCGCGACAGCGCAGGTGCCGCCGGACTCCAGGCCGAAGCGGTGCACGAGGCCGGTGTCGGGGTCGTCGTAGGTGATGGTGAAGGCAGGGCGGGGCTGGAACTCGTCGCGGGCGTAGTCGCCGGGGCCGTCGTAGTCGAGCAGCAGGATCTCCAGCTCGAGGCCCTCGCCGAGGGAGTGGTCGTAGACCGACAGGCTCCAGGTGCTGTCGAAGAAGTCGCCGCCCGTCTCGCAGGTGACCTGGAGGGTCCAGTCGTTCTCCCCGTCCGAGACGACGACCACGGGGCCGTCGAAGAGCTCGGTCAGCC
>JAJDAI010000249.1 GCA_029261955.1 Deltaproteobacteria bacterium
AGCGAGGCCTGCGCGCGAGCCCTGGAGCACGCCGAGTCCGACGAGTCCCCGCGGGTCCGCCGCTACCTGCTGGAGGCCCGGGGCCTGTCCGTGGAGGCCGGCGGCCTGGCCCTCGCGCCCGAATCAGGCCCCACCGGGGGCCTCTCCCTGGCCGCCGCCAGCAGCCCCGAGGGTGCCCTCAGCGAGGCCGAGCCGGCGCCTGCGAGGCGACCGCAGAAGCAGAAGCAGTAGCCAGAACCACCGAAGGCGGCCCCCGGGGGGACCGCCTTCGATCGATGTGTTCGGCTTGGGCCGCTAGGGCATGCCGTTGGACTCGACGAAGGGGTCGAGCCGGCGGCGGCGGCTGGGGTGGCGCAGCTTGCGCATGGCCTTGGCCTCCACCTGGCGGATGCGCTCGCGGGTGACCGCGAACTCCTTGCCCACGGACTCCAGCGTGTGGGTCGCGTTCTCACCGATGCCGAAGCGCAGGCGAAGCACGCGCTCCTCGCGCGGGGTCAGGGTGGCGAGCAGGCGCTCCGTCTCGCGGCGCAGCGCGGCCTGGATGCAGGCCTCGGCCGGGGACGTGGACTTGTCGTCGGGGATCAGGTCACCGAGCGACGCGTCGCCATCCTCGCCCACCGGTGCGTCGAGCGAAGCCGTGCGCTTCTTCATCTGGAGGATGCCGTGGACCTTGTCCACGCCCATGTCCAGCCGCTCGGCGATCTCCTCGGGGGAGGGGTCACGGCCGAGCTCGTTGAGCAGGTCGCGCGTGGTCCGGTTGACCTTGTTCATGGTCTCGACCATGTGGACCGGGATGCGGATGGTCCGGGCCTGGTCGGCGATGGCGCGGGACACGGCCTGCCGGATCCACCACGTCGCGTAGGTGCTGAACTTGTAGCCACGCCGGTACTCGAACTTGTCGACGGCGCGGATGAGGCCGATGTTGCCTTCCTGAATCAGGTCCGGCAGCGAGAGGCCACGGTTCGCGTACTTCTTCGCGATGGACACGACGAGCCGGAGGTTGGCTTCGGTCAGCTCCTCCTTGGCCTTGCGGCCGCCACGCTCGTGGTGCTTCATCCGGTTGTGCAGCTCGCGGGCGAACTCAGGGTCCAGACCGAGGTGGACGGACAGGTCGTCGACCCGCTTGTCCAGCTGCTTGACCCGCGCGGAGATCTGCTCGGCGTCGGCGCGGAACGGGTCGTTCCCGTCGGCGGCGAGCGTCTGCTCCAGGCGGTCACGCAGGTTGGCCAGCTTCACGCCGGCCTTGCGGGCGACGCCATGCATCTGGCGGTCCAGCGCCAGCACCTGCGAGGTGCGGGCGAGGAAGGCGTTGACCAGGGTCAGCAGGTCCTTCCGGGGAACCTCCAGCTCCTGAATCTTGTGGTAGCTGGCCTCGTGGAGCTGGTCGAAGGCGTCCATCTCCTCCTGCAAGCCGTTCTCACCCTTGGGGCGATCCGACATGCGCAGGGCAGCGAACTGCTCCTCGAGCCCCGCGAGATCCGTGAGGAACGCGTGGTCGGGGACGTCGGTGACCGTGTCGATGCCCGCCTCGGGGGCCTCGATCACACCCATCATCTCGAGCGTGCGGCGCCTGCCCCAGGGGGTACCCACGACGGCGCGGATGCAGGCGACCTCGGCCAGCTCGATGCGGCGGGAGATCTCGACCTCGCCGTCGCGCGACAGCAGGGCGACGCGGCCCATGCGGCGGAGGTAGACGCGCATGGGGTCCAGGCCACCACGCTCGTAGTCCTCTTCGTTCGTCCGGCGGTCGAACATCGCCTCCGTCTTGCTCGCGAGCAGACGGGTCTGGCGGCGGCGGAGCAGCTCCTCGGAGTTGTGCTCCAGGACGTCCGCACCCTTCATGATCGACAAGGCGTCGAGCATCTGCTCAGGCGTCAGAGCAGGGGTCTGCACGTCCTCAGGCGGGGTTTCGGTCTTCGCTTCAGCGTTCTCTTCAAATACGGAGGTCATATGCTCCCTCGTGCAATCGGCCTGGCGGGCAGGACGACGCAAACGGTGCGGGACGGAAGGGTCCCAATGGCACGGTCAGACCGGTGTGCTCCGGCACTCGGGGTTTCAAGGCGAATCGCGTTGAAACTGGCCACGGGATCCGTCCGCTTGTTGCGCTCGTGTGCGGCGCGTGCGGTGTTCGGACAGATGCCTCCGTATTGGCCGCGACGTGTATGTCCCAAAGGACAGTCGACAATCGCGCGCGGAGCATAGTCTTTGCTGAAGGCCCGCGCAAGGTCAAAGTGCAGCGGCGCCAGACATTGTGTCGGCGGACCTTCATACTCGGCGGCCGTGGATCCACTGGACCAGCCCGGTCGCCTCCTGCCTCCCGAGACCGAAGCCGAGCTGCTCGGCCGGGCCTGGCGCCTCGCGGGCCGTCCGCTCTCCGTCTTGGCAGCCGCGCTGCGCGTGCCCGTGCCGCCGGATCTGCGTCGTCACAAGGGGTGGATCGGAGAATTGTTGGAGTTGGCCCTGGGGTCTTGGGCCGGGTCGCGCGCCGAGCCGGACTTCCCGGAGCTGGGGATCGAGCTGAAGACGGTGCCCGTGGGCGCCGACGCCCGGCCGACGCAGAGCACCTACGTCTGCACAGCGAACCTCGACGGCAGCCTCGCAGGGAGCTGGGAAGAGAGCCGGGTCTTCGAGAAGCTGGCCTGTGTGCTGTGGGTGCCCATCGTCGGGGACAAGAGCAGTCCCCCCGGCGAGCGCGTGGTCGGGGCGCCCCTGCTGTGGCGGCCGGAGGGCGCGGAGCTGGAGCAGCTGCGCACCGACTGGAACGAGATCGCGGAGCTGATCCGGGGGGGGCACCTCGACCGCCTGGACGCGCGCGTCGGCGAGGCGCTGCACCTGC
Source organism: Deltaproteobacteria bacterium (assembly GCA_029261955.1). Classification (GTDB taxonomy): domain Bacteria; phylum Myxococcota_A; class UBA796; order UBA9615; family UBA9615; genus CALCXL01. The sequence continues at coordinate 2,837 of JAJDAI010000249.1, forward strand.
GGCCCAAGGCGGCGAGCTCGCGCGATACGACGCGCTTCCTCAACCGCGAGGGGCAGTGGGTGCAGACCGGGCCGCGGGGCTTCTACCTGCGCCGGACGTTCACGGAGGCGCTGCTGGCGCGCGCCTTCGGCTGAGTCCTACTTCTTGGACTTGGACTTCGACTTGGACTTCGAGCTGCTGCCGGACTTCGACTTGGACTTCGAGCTGCTGCCGGACTTCGACTTCGAGCTGCTGCCCGACTTGGACGACGAGCCGCTCTTGCTGTCCTTGCCCGTGCTGGGCGTGGCCTTGCCCGACTTCGAGCCGCTCTTCGCGGCGTCCGAGGACGAGCTGGGCACCGGCACGCGGATGGGGATGGTGATGGGGCCGTAGCCCAGGTCCACCGTCACGTCGCCCACGACGGACATGCCGCTGAGGTTGGGCTTGCTGCCGGGGTTCATCGCCATCTCGAGCAGGCCCGCGCCGAGCCGGTCCCAGTGGAACTCGCTGACGAGCTCGAGCGGGGCCTCGGCCTTCGCCGCGACCTGCACCCGTCGGTCCTGCACGCGGTCGAGGGAGCCGCTGGCCTGGCCCGGCTGCTGCACCTGGATGAGCGCGACCGGGCGGTTCGACGAGTCCACGAGGCCGATGCGGAACGAGGGGGCGACGATCGGGAACTCGTTGGGGTTGTCGAGCGCGAAGGGCAGGGACAGCCGCATGCCCTCGGGCAGCGCGGTCGGGATGGCCATGGCCGCGACGGCGCTGGAGTTGCTCTGGAAGTTCGTCCAGCCGCGCGTGAAGTTGTCGATCTTGCGGCCGGCCTGCGGGTCCAGGGTCGACAGCAGGTCCGGGAGCTCCGGCAGCTGCACGGGCAGGGTGATCCGGCTGCCGGAGTTGCCGATGCCGGGCTTGCTGTTGAGGCTCAGCACGCCGTTGATGGCGGTCAGCGCGGCGCCGGTGAGGTTGGACGGGACGCCCAGCATCTCGAGGATCTCGCCCACGGGAATGCGGACCTCGTGGTCGACGCGCGCGCGCTCGAACTCGGTGAAGAAGTCCGCCAGCGGGCCGATGTCGGCGCCCAGCTCCGAGAGCAGGTTGGCGAGGTTCATCGTGTCGCTCTGGCCGACGAGCTCCACCGTCGGGCTGCGGTCGCCGCCGGGCTTCTTGATCGTCGGCACCTTCGGCAACCTGAGCTTGCCCTCGTGCTCGAAGCGCATGCGCGCGGTGCCCCCCTTGGCGTTGCTGGAGAGGGCCGACAGGCTGCCGGACAGCGCCTTCGCGGCGTCGCCGGTGACCCCGCCCAGATCGGGCAGCTGGTCCTCGAGGATCTCCAGGACCTTGCCCGGCACGTCGATGTCCGCCTCGGCGACGAAGCCGAAGGTCGCGTTCTTGCCGAAGGCCCGACCCAGGCCCTGGGGACCCAGATCCATCGTGAAGTCGTAGCGGATGGTCTTCGCGGAGCGGCTCTTGACCGAGAACTCGCGCTTCGTTCCCGAGCGGGTCGCGGACGCGCCGTCGATGTTCAGCCCGAAGGTGTGGCTGGGCACGATGAGCTTCACGCCCAGCGGGTTCTTGACCTTGAAGTCCAGGCCCAGGTTGAGCTTGAGGTTGGGGTCGCCCGGCTTGGCCTGGAGCGTCTCCACGGTCATGCCGGCGAATTGCGCCGAGGGGATCTGCCCCAGGGTGGCGCAGCCGGTGGTCAGCAGGGGGAGGAGGAGAAGGAGAAGGAGGCGATCAAGGCGCATCGGAGGCGGCTTCCTCGTAGGGGGGGGCGGGCTCGGAGCCCTCGCTCGTCTGGGTCGGGTCGGCGAGCTGGTTCTCGGCGAGGACCACGCGCAAGCGCTCGAGGCTGAGCTCGGAGCGCAGGCGCAGGGCGTCGGAGTCGGCCCGCGCCTTCTCCGACTCTGCGAGTTGGGCGCGCAGCTCTTCGGCGTGCTTCGCGATGACCGTCAGCGCCTCGATCTCCTGAAGCAGACGCGCGCGTTCGGCGTTGGCGACCGAGGTGCCCGCCTGCTCTTGGAGGGTCGCGGCCTCGTCGCGCTGGGCCGCGAGCTTGTCGTCGAGCTTCATGGCCTTGCGGTCCACGCTGTCCGCGGTGTTGCGCAGGCGGGCGACGGCGGCGGAGGCACGGCCGAGCTGCTTGTCGATGGAGCTGTCGTCGCTCGTGT
>JAJDAI010000250.1 GCA_029261955.1 Deltaproteobacteria bacterium
CCGATCTCGACATCCAGATGATCGACTGGCTGGACCAGGCGGGCTGCACGGGCCTGCTGGTGTTGACCAAGGCCGACAAGATCAGCAAGAACCAGCGCCTGCACCGGCAGACCGTGGTCTGCAAGGGCCTCGGGGTGCCACGCGACGCCAGCCTGCTCTACAGCTCGACGACCGACATCGGCCGCAAGGAGCTGTGGAGGCGCATCGACGAGGCGACCAGCTGATGGCGAAGCGAGCGGACTACAGCGGCGGCGACGCCCGGGCTCGGCTGGCGCGGAGCCAGGGCTTCGCGGCACGCAGCGTCTACAAGCTCGAAGAGATCGACCGGCGCTTCAAGCTGCTGCGCCCCGGCGCGAAGGTGTTGGACCTCGGCGCCTGCCCCGGGTCCTGGTCCCAGTACGCCTTGAAGAAGGTGGGGCCGCAGGGCCTGGTGGTCGCGGTCGACAAGAAGGAACTCGACGTGGCGCTCGCCGGCGCGGTGGTGCTGCACGCGGACGCCTTCGCGCTGGAAGACGCCCTGGTGCTCGAGGCCACGGACGGCCGCGCGCCGCCCTTCGACGCCGTCGTCTCGGACATGGCGCCCCGCACGACGGGCGTGCCCTTCTCGGACCACGTGCGCTCGGTGGAGCTGTGTGACCGCGCCCTGGAGCTGGCCTGCCGGTGGCTCAAGCCCGGCGGCAGCTTTGTCTGCAAGGTGTTCCAGGGCGAGGACGAGCCCGGCCTGCGCGCCCGGATCAAGGAGCGCTTCGGCAAGGTGAAGGCGCTCAAGCCCGAAGGGACGCGCAAGCAGTCCGTCGAGCACTTCCTGATCGGCACGAACTTCCGCGGCTAGAGCGCAGCGGGAAGTCCGGCAGACTCAGGAGTAGGCGAGCCACTCCGTCAGCGCGCGCACCGGGTAGCCCGTGGCGCCGTAGGCGCGGCCACCGATGGGCTTGTCGAGGAACGCGGGGCCAGCGATGTCGATGTGGGCCCAGGGCATGCCCTTGTCCACGAACTCCGACAGGAAGAGGCCGGCCGTGATCGCGCCGCCCCAGCGGCCGCCGATGTTGGCCAGGTCCGCGACCTTGCTCTTGAGCAGCTCCTTGTACTCGTCCGGCAGCGGCAGCTCCCACATGGGCTCGCCGGCCCGGTCGCCCGCGGCGCGCAGGTCGCGCACCAGGCTGCGGCCCGTGCCCATGATGCCGCCGATGGTCGGCCCGAGGCCCACCACCACCGCGCCCGTGAGCGTCGCCAGATCGACGATGAGGTCGGGCTCCAGCCCACCGGCGTAGTGCAGGGCGTCAGCCAGGGTGAGCCGGCCTTCCGCGTCGGTGTTCAGGACCTCGATGGTCTTGCCGTTGGCCGCCGTGACCACGTCGCCGGTGTGGTAGGCGTCGGCGCCCGTCATGTTCTCGCAGGCCGCGAAGATCGCGTGGACCTCGACGTCCAGGGCGAGGTCCGCCGCGGCGGCGATGGCGCCGATGACGGCCGCAGAGCCGCCCATGTCCATCTTCATGGTGGCCTGGCTGGCTGCGGGCTTGAGGCACAAGCCGCCCGAGTCGAAGGTCACGGCCTTGCCCACGAGGGCGACCGTCTTGCGGATCTTGCCGGCCGGCTTGTAGTGCAGGTGCACCAGGCGGGGCGGCACGGAGGCGCCGCGGCCCACGGCCAGAAACGCGCCCATGCCGCGCTCGGCGCAGGCGTCGCGGTCGAGCACGGTGATGCCCAGGCCGCGGTCTTCGGCGAGCTTGCGCGCGAAGGCCTCGAGCGTCGCCGGGTTGATCATGTTCGCGGGCTCGTTGACCAGGTCGCGGGCCATGTTCGTGGCGCGGCCGACGATCGCGCCCCGCTCGATGGCGGCGGCGAGCAGCGGGCGCTCCTTGCGCCCGGCGAAGTAGAGGTAGACCGAGTCGATCTCGCTGGGCTCGGGGGCCTCGCCCCGTGCCTGGTGGCGATCGAAGCGGTAGGAGCCGTTCTCGATGCCCTCACCCAGGGCCTGCACCGTGGGTCGGCCCAGGCTGCCACCCACGGCCAGCGCGGGCTCCAGGTAGAAGGCGACCCGTCCGAGCCCGGCCTTCGTGGTCAGCGCGCTGACCTTCGTGGTGATGTCGCGCACCGCGCCGACGACGCCGGTGCCCTTGTCGCCCAGGCCGCAGACGGCCACGAGGCGAGCTCGCAGGCCGGCGGGGGCGGGGAAGGAGACCACCTCGCCCGGGCGACCGCTCCAGGACTGAAGCCGCAGCAGGCGCTCGAGGCCGCCCCCGATCGCGGTGTTCAGGGAGCGCCAGGCAGCGGAGCGTCGACCGCCCTTGCCGTGGATGCCGAAGACCAACACATCGGTGGAGAGGTTCTCAGGGCGGGTAGAGCCGAGCTCGATGTGCATCGCAAAGCCTGGGAATGAGTGTTGTTTTCAGTCCGAGCCGCTGGCCCGAAGTGGCGCGCACCCTAACGGCGGCCCCCATGCCTGTCAATCGATCGCGAAACGGCGCAGCAGACTCGGAACCAGGGGTCCCTGTACGGATTCGCTCGCTAGAAACCTGCCCGCCCTGTTCGGGCAACGGAGCCGAAGATCAGGGGGAAGCGTCCGCTGGCGGCTCGACGTATTCGAACGGCCCCAGCACGCCGTCCATGAAGGCGAGGAAGTCCCGGGCCGAGTCGAGGCCGCGGTCGGTGTTCGACGGCGCGTGGGTGGCCTCCTGCCAGTCGACGACGCGGTATTGCGAGCTGGGGTAGGCGGCGGCGATGGTCTCGGCCGCGGGGCGGCTCTGGTCGGGATCGATGCGCTCGTCGAGGGACGACCACGCGTACACCGCCGGCACCCGGAAGCCGAGATCGCTGACCAGGTGCACCAACGAGTCGCGCTGGAGGCCGACGCGGAGCTGGTCCAGCTGCTCGGCGGGGGTCGCTGCCGCGTCGAGATCCGAGGCCCAGACCGTCTGGAGGCCCAGGATGTAGCGCTGGTTCAGCGAGGGGGTGGCGAGCACCGGGCTCAGCCAGTCGGGGGAGGCGTCGACGAGGATGCCGTCCAGGTCCACGCCGTCCAGGCCGAGCTCCGCGATGCCCCGGCCGCCTTCGCCGAGGCCGATGGCGAGCACGCGCTGGTCCGTGATCCCCGGTCGCTCCGCCGCGAGGCCGATGGCGTCGTGCGCCAGGCGCGCGCCGAGCCGCGCGAAGCCCTCGTCCAGGTTGTTCTGACCCCGGCCGTGCCAGAGGTCTCCCCAGCAGTTTGCCGGCAGCGCGATGGCGTAGCCCGCCTCGAGCAGCGCCGCGGCCCAGGCTCCCCGGAGCCGGCCGCTCGCCTCGGGGGACGTGAGCCCCAGGGTCCGCTCGACCTCGCCGTCGGCCCAAGCCGCGTTGAGGCGGTCGGCGTCCTCGAAGTGGTCGCCGCCCGGCCCGATCCAGTCGAAGGCGCGGCCGTGCAGCAGCAGCGCGAGCGGAGCGGGGCTGTCGCCGCCCACAGGCTC
>JAJDAI010000026.1 GCA_029261955.1 Deltaproteobacteria bacterium
GCCGACGGCGACGGCTGGAACCTCTGCGCGGGCGACTGCAACGACAACAACGGCCTCGTGCACCCCGGCGCGACGGAGCTGTGCAACGGCAGCGACGAGGACTGCGACGGCACCATCGACGAGGGCTTCGACCTCGACGGCGACGGCGTGACGACCTGCGCGGGCGACTGCAACGACAGCAACCCGGCGGTGTCCCCGCTGGCGTCCGAGCTGTGCAACGGCATGGACGACGACTGCGACGGCCAGGTGGACGAGGACGCGGACGCGGACGGCGACGGCTGGACCAACTGCAACGGGGACTGCAACGACCTCGACCCGCAGGTGAACCCCGCCTCGGCCGAGTCCTGCAACGGCGTGGACGACGACTGCGACGGCTCCACCGACGAAGGCTTCGACCTGGACGTCGACGGCATCACGACCTGCGGCGGCGACTGCAACGACGCCGACCCGGCGATCTCGCCGCTCGCGACCGAGACCTGCAACGGCGTGGACGACGACTGCGACGGCCTGGTGGACGAGGACGGCGACGCGGACGGCGACGGGGTGACCGACTGCGCCGGCGACTGCGACGACAACGACCCCGACGCCTACCCGGGCAACAACGAGATCTGCGACTCCATCGACAACAACTGCGACGGGGTGATCGACGAGGGCTTCGACTTCGACGGCGACGGCTGGACGGTCTGCGGCGGCGACTGCAACGACGGCATCGACACGATCTTCCCGGGCGCGCCCGAGGTCTGCGACGGCCTGGACAGCGACTGCGACGGCGTCAACCTCGACGCGCAGGACAACGACGGCGACGGCACGTCGGCCTGCGACGGGGACTGCGACGACGGCGACCCCGGCGCGAACACCGACGACTTCGACGGCGACGGCTACTCGACCTGCGACGAGGACTGCGACGACGGCGACGAAGACGTCTACCCGGGCGCGGCCGAGATCCCCGGGGACGGCGTGGACCAGGACTGCGACGGCGAGGACGAGGTCATCGCGGACGACGACGATGCGGCGGACGACGACGACGCCTCGGACGACGACGACTCGGTCGCGGACGACGACGACTCGGTCGCAGACGACGACGACGCCTCGGACGACGACGACTCCGCCGACGACGACGATTCGGCGGACGACGACGACTCCGCCCCCTCGGTCATGGGCGACGACGGCTCCAACGACGGCTCCGAGCCGCGGGAGTACTCGGACTTCGGCTGCACCTGCTCCACCGGCGCCGGGGGCGCAGGCTGGTTCGGCATGCTGCTCCTGCTCGGCCTCCGGCGGCGCCGCTCCCTGTAGGGCGCTGTCCGCGGCAAAACGTCGCGACCGATCAACGCGATCGAAGAAAGCGCGGCCCGCGCCGTCCTACCCGTGAGCCCCCGATGGCGAGGGGGCCGGCGGAAGATGGTGGTGGCTGACCGCCGGACTGCCTACACTGATGAGTGCCCCCAATGCGCCAGGGGGACGGGATCCACAGCGATGGCCAGCGGCAAGCGACGCATCCAACTCGATCGGGGCAGGAAGACCTCCTGGCTGCAGCGCCTGTTCGGCCGTGAGGCGGCCCCCGCGCTCCGATCTCCGCAGGACCCGGCGGGCGTGGACACCAGCCTGCGGCGCCGGGCCGCCGTCCGCGCCGTGCGCACCTTCATCGAGTCCATCGACACCTACCAGCTGCACACGCGGCGCACCGTGCACGTCGTCAGCTCCTACCGCGTGCCGCCCGACTCGGGCCTGCGCGAGCGGGTTCCGGAGTGGATCGCAGAGCGCGTGCGCTTCGGGATCGTCAAGCCGGGCGGCGAGTACGGCTACCTGAGCATCAAGTCGGTGGACGTCAGCTGGAACGACGAGGGCACCGAGCTCTACCTCTACCTCGCCGAGCGCGTCGCGCCGGGCACACGCGCCTTCATCGCCGCCTACCTGGGCGAAGCCGAGGGCGTGGTCCCGCCGGATGCCATGGCGTCGCCGGGGCTGCTGGGCGAACCGGGCTGAAGCAGCGGTCCTGCGATCAGGACCGCCCCGATCCCCAGCGTCAGGGCCGCGTGGTAGGCCAGACCCTCCTCCGGTCCGAAGGATCCACCGAGCCAGGCCTCGCCGCCGAGCTGCTCCCAGCGCAGCAGTGAGGGCAGCTCCAGCCCGCTCACCGGCAGGCCGAGCACGCAGGCGGTGGCTGCGTTCCAGCCGAGGTGGATGCCCGAGGGGAACCACAGCGATCCCGAGGTGATCCTGGCCATGCCCAGCATCAGCCCCGCCAGCAGCACGCCGACGGCGCCGGTGATGGACGCGCTCGGGTTGCCCGCGTGCACGCCCGCGAAGAGCAGGGAGGTGAGCACCAGGGCGCCGATGGGGCCCGCGGCGGGCTGCCAGTAGCGCAGCAGGAAGCCGCGGAAGAGCAGCTCCTCGCCCAGGGCCATCACGGCGAGCGCGGGCAGGACCAGCAGCAGCAGGGGGACGGCCGCGAAGCCGGACACCTCGAAGGCGTCCGTGGGGCCGTAGGCGCCCAGCGCGCGCCCCAGGAACGCGGGGACCAGCAGCAGGGTGGCGCCGAGGGCCAGGCCGGCCACAAAGCCGCTGCGGCCCCGGCGCACCAGCCCCATCTCCTCCCGGGTCGCGCCCGCCAACCAGCCCCCGACGCGGCGCACGGCGGGCAGCATCACGGCCCAGCTGGCCAGGGTCGGGACCAGGGGGCGGGCTTCGATCCAGAGACGGATGGACCCGGCGTCCACGTCCTGGCCCTGCACGAGCAGGATGCCGGCGGCGACGCCCGCGGCGATGATCCCCCCGGCGACGAAGCAGAGCCCGGCGACGAGCGCGAACACGAAGGTGCCCGGCAGCGGGTGCATGCGGCGGTTCATCGGTAGAGCTCGGGGCGCTGCGCGAGCAGCTTGCGGACTCCTGCCGGCACCAGGGCGGAGACGTCCTCGCCGGCCCGGATCGCGGCGCGGACCGCGGTCGAGGAGACGTCGGGCAGGGGGAACTCCCGGAGCACGACCTCGGCCCCGGGGGGGATGGGGGCCTCGTGGCCCGCGCGCCCGATGATCAGGAAGCGCAGCTGCTCGCGGAGCAGGTCCCAGCGGTGCCACAGGGGGAGCTCGGGGAGGATGTCGGCCCCGGCGAGCCACGAGAACTCGCAGTCGGGGTGCCGCAGCCGCAGCGCCTCGACGGTGCGGACCGTGTAGGACGGGGCGTCCAGCGAGGCCTCGATGGGGTCGACGTGGATGCGCGGCCAGGGCGCGACGGCGGCCTCGGCGAGGGCCAGGCGATCGGCGAAGGGCGCCAGGTCGCGATCCTTGTCGAAGGCGTGGCGGTGCACGGGCAGCCACCAGACGGCGTCCAGGTCCGCGGTCTCCAGCCAGTAGACCGAGGCGAGCACGTGGCAGACGTGTGGCGGATTGAACGATCCTCCGAGGAGACCGACTCGCCTTTTGTGGGACGCGGACACGGTGCGTATCCTCGCCTTCGTGCCCGACTCTGACCAGCCGACGCCCCAAGACCGCCCCGTGCGCGGCCGCTTCGCGCCCAGCCCGACGGGCCTGCTGCACCTCGGCCACGCGCAGACGATGCTGCTCGGCTGGCTCCAGGTGCGGGCGCTCGGGGGGCAGTTCGTCCTGCGGATCGAGGACGTGGACACCGGCCG
>JAJDAI010000251.1 GCA_029261955.1 Deltaproteobacteria bacterium
CGCTCGGGACGCCGGGTCTTCGCGGAGTTCCACCTGGTCGTGGCGGGGACCATGGAGGTGGAGGAGTCCCACCGCATCTGCGACGAGATCGAGGAAGCCCTGTGCGCGCGTTGGCCGGGGGGAGGCTTCGTCATCCACGTCGAGCCGGAGTCCGAGGCCCGCCGGCACGAGCACGACGACGTCATCCTGCCGTCGTGAGGCCTTCGCGCCAGCGCGAGCGGATCACCGCGCGGGTGTGCTCCGAGGACATGCGGAAGTCGCCCACCTGTGGGGTGCCCGGGAACCACTTCCAGAGGAAGGCGCCGACCACGGCGGGGTGGCCGTCGATGGCGCTGAGCGCGGCGTCCAGGCAGCGAGCCTGGAGCTCGGCGGCCTGCGGGCCGCCCCGGTGGTAGGACCAGGGCTCCTGCGCGGCCTTCGAGGACTCGTTGTAGCCGAGCTCGGTGAAGACGACGGGCTTGTGGGCTGCCGCGGCGACCGCGCTGACCTCCTCGAGGATGCGGGCCCAACCCGCGGCCAGGGCGCGCTCGTCGGGCTCGCCCGTGCCGGGCACGACCGGGAAGTAGGCCTGCACCCCGACCGCGTCCAGGGCATCCCAGAAGGGGACGGTCGCGTAGGCATCCCAGTTGGCGGCGTAGGTCAGGTGCGCGTCTGTGTGCTTGCGCACACGGGCGATCGTGTCCCGCCAGCCGGCCTCGTTTCCGAGCAGCTTGTCCAGCTCCGTGCCCACCACGAAGGCGTCCGCGTCGGCGGCGATGGTGGCAACGCGCTCGATCCAGTCCGGGTAGGTGGACCAGAACCGAGCGAGGTTCCCCGCGTCGGGGAAGTCGATGGCGCCGCGCCAGTCGAAGCGGGAACCCCAGTAGGCGATGTGGGGCTTGAGCAGGATGGACATGCCCAGGGCGTGGGCTTCGGCGATGGGCCGGGTGATCCAGTCCGGCGGCTCGGCCGGGTCGAAGCCGCGGGCGGCGACGGTGCCGTCGTTGTCGATGCGGGCGTAGGGGTGGATGGCGATCCAGTTGACGCCGAGCTCCTTGAGCTCCGCCATCGTCTCGACCATCGCGTCGGTGCCCCACTCCCAGCCCCAGGTCGGGCAGGAGACCGTCATGCCGCGCACGATGCGGGCGTCCGCCACGGGCCGGTCCCGGGCGCGCTCGGTGGCGGCCTCCGCGTCGGCGCCCCAGAACCCGCGGAGGGGCCAGGCGGCGGTGCCGCCGGCGGCTGCGATCAGCGCGGCTCGTCTCGTCCAGCGGTTCAGGGTCCACTCCTCCGGCGCATCTCTGGGCATTGTGCGGTGAGAATGCCAGGGCGGCAGCACCGTTCCGCTCGATCGGCCGGGAGATCGCCGCGCTCAGTCCAGCAGGACCGCCCTCGGGGCCGCCCTCCCCAGGAAGCCGTGCGGGCTCGCGCCGAGGGCGTAGGCGCCGGCTTGCTCGACGGCGATCAGGTCGCCGACCTCGCAGCGGGGCAGGCGGTGCCGGCCGAGGCTGTCGCGGCTCGTGCAGGCGGGGCCGACGACGGACACGGCCTCGGTGGGGCCTTCCCGGCTGAGGTTGCGCAGGGGATAGGGCGCCCCGTCGCGCTCGCGGTCGGTCGCGAAGAGAAAGCAGTCCAGCCCCCCGTCGAGCACCACGAAGACCTCGCCGCGCGACTCCAGGCGGCGGCGCACCCGGAGCAGGAGCACGCCGGCCTCCGCCAGCAACCAGCGTCCCGGCTCGATGACGAAGGTCACGCCCGGCCAGGCCTGCCCGAAGCGGCGCAGGGCGGAGGCGGCGCGGCGGCCGAAGGAGTCGATGTCCAGGCTCGGCATGTCGCCGCGGGCCACGCCCAGGCCGCCGCCGAAGTTGACCTCCTCGAGGGCCAGGCCCCGCTCGGCCGCCCGGTGGGCCAGGTCGAGGGTGGAGACGACGTGGCGGGTGAGCGCCGCGGCGCTCGTGCACTGGCTGCCGCGGTGCACGTGCAGGCCGATGGGGGAGGCGTTCTTCTCTGTCAGGATCGCGAGGGCGGCGTCCAGGTCCTCCTCCGGCACGCCGAAGGGGGAGGGGACACCGCCGGTGGCCGAGCGAAAGGCCTGGAGCCGCTCGCTCGGGTTCACGCGGAGCAGCGCGCGCGCGCCGGGCACGGCGTCGTCGACGGAGTTGAGGCTGAGGGTGTGGCCTCGATCGGCGGCGCGGCGGAGGAGCTCGGGCGCGTGGGCGGGGCCGCTGAGGCTGATGGCCCGGGGCTCGAAGCCGGCGTCGAGGGCGGCCCGGAGCTCGCCTTCGGAGGTGACGTCGGCGCCGTCCAGGGCGGGGCGGACCGCGGCGACGAGCGGCCCGTGGTGGTTCGCCTTCAGGGCGAGGTGGATGTGGGCGGTGCCTTCGAGGGCCTGGCGGAGCTGCTCCGCGCGCTGGCGGACTTGGGCGGGTCGGTAGACGAAGACCGGGGTGCCTTCGGCGGCGATCGCCTCGGCGTCCATCAGCGGAGCCTCAGGTAGAGGTCGGCCACGTTCGTCCCGGTGGGGCCCGTCTCGATGCGGCCCCCGGCGGCGCGGAAGAAGGCGTCGGAGTCGTTGCGCGCGAGGAAGTCGGCCGGGTCGAGGCCCAGGGCGGCCGCCCGTCGCAGCACCGCCGCGT
>JAJDAI010000252.1 GCA_029261955.1 Deltaproteobacteria bacterium
TCCCGACGACGGCGCCTCCGACTGAAGCAGTGCCGACTCGCCCCAGCAAGCGATCCCACCCGCCGTCTTGACTGCGCAGTGGTTGATTGCGCCAGCGGCCAGCGCTTCGTAGGTGACCGCCGGCGGGGGAGCGCCGACGAACTCCCCCCAGGTAACCAGATTGCCCGCCGCGTCCAGGGCGCTGCCAGAGCCATTGCTGCTGGCGACTTCGACCCAGGGGCCGGCAGGTGGCTCGCTCGCCGCCAGGTTGCTGGACTCCCACCACCAGGGGTAGCTGGGGCTGTACCCCCAGCACACGATCTCACCCACATCGTCGAGGGCACACAGCACCGAGTTCCCCGCCCCGGACAGCTGGACCCAAGGACCGGCCGCCTGCACGACCAGCGCCGCCGTGGCCGATGGACCCACGTCGGTTCCGTCGAACGGCTCCACGGTGCACTCCCAAGCGTCCCCGTCGACCAGATCGGCGGCAGCGATGGTGTCTTCCGCGATGGTCGTGGTGGAGGTGGCCCCGGTCCACGGCGCCGCATTCAAGGTCCAGGAGATGTCGTAGACCAGCGGGTCTCCGTCCAGGTCGTACGAAGCAAACTGGACCTGGCAGACCAGATCGGCGTACCCGGCGTAGGCGACATCGGGCGCAAGCCCGATGAGCGGGGCTGTTGGCGGCGTGTTCGTTGCGACGGTGTCGTCGTCGTCCCCCGTGGCGTCGTCGTCATCCGCCGTGGCGTCGTCGTCATCCGCCGTGGCGTCGTCGTCATCCGCCGTGGCGTCGTCGTCGTCCGCCGTGGCGTCGTCGTCGTCCGACGTGGCGTCGTCGTCGTCCGACGTGGCGTCGTCGTCGTCCGCCGTCGCGTCGTCGTCGTCAGCCGTGGCGTCGTCGTCGTCGTCGGAGGGTCCGAGACACCCCGGCAACCCGGCAGCCAGGAGAAACAGCAGGAGGGAGTACGAGAGGGCGATCGGCTGGGTCATGGAGCTTCGGTCCGTTCCGGTGGCGGGCGCGGCGATGGGTCGACTGCCCGCACACTCCCTGAGCCGCCGGGACACGGGTATCCCCCGTTCGGGGGATGTGATCCTCCGGGCTTGAGCCTGGCGGACCTCCTCCTGGGACTGCGAAGCACAAGGCGACAGGTCTCCAGCCGGCCCGACGTCGCGTGACGAACAGGACAGAGGCAGCCGACCTCCAGCCGGCAGCCGTGGTCGTGCCCCAAGGCCTCTGCTCTGCGTTGCACGTCGCCGCGGTCGTCGGGGAGTGCCTGGGGCCGGAGCCCGTCTCGCCCTGCTGGCCTGTGGGGACAAAGCGGTCCAGCCTCGGACGATGGCAAAGCCCCGGGGCTCGAGTTGGACTGGACCGGACCGCGCGGCCGGGAGCGGCCCCGGCAGCGCGCCCCTTCGGGCTCCGCAACACGACCGTCAGCGTCGAGGTCTCCAGCTCCTCGTCGGAGATCGTGAACTCCAGGGGGTGCTCCCCCGGCGGCAGGCGCAGGGAGTCGACCACCCAGCGGTCGGCGCTCCACGTCCCCTGCAGGCGGGCTCGCAGATCGACGCCGTCCCCCCGCAGGTAGGTCACCCGCAGGGAGCCCCGGTCCACGGGCACGCCGTCCGGCCCCGGGCTGACCCCGAGCACCAGGGACACGGCATCCCCGACACGCTCGCCCTCGGGCGCGAGCAGCTGGAGACGAGGCCCCTCCCCTTCGCCCTCCGCACTCCCCCTCATCACCCGGGTGAGCCTGGGCGCAGCAGCTTCCTCGGGGCTCACGGTGAAGGCCGACGGGCGTGGCATGAGCAGGAACAGCGCCAGCACGGCGGCCAGGCCGGCGGCGGCCGTCACCCAGGGCCAGGGGCTCCTCGACCTCGACGGCCCCGCGGCCTGGGCCACGCGAGCCGCGCGCGCGTCCAGGTCCCCGTCCAGCGCGGGGGCCTCGGCGACGGCGGAGGCCAGCCGGTCCAGGGCCTCGTCGTCCGGGGCGTCGAGCCAGGCGTCCACCGCGTCCACGACGTCCGGCGGCAGGTCGTGGGACTCCGCGCTCATCTCGCTCCCTCCCCCGGTGCGCCGAGCAGCTGTGCCCGCACGCGAGGCAGAAGGACCTTCGTCACCCTCATGCGAAGGCCATCCGCGGTGCGCAGGCGACCGACGGTCACCTCGAACTCGACCCGGGGGGCGCCGGGATCCACCTGGGCTTCGGGCACCAGCCGGGGCACCGCCTGGTTGGTCCTGGGATCGCGGGTCGTCTGGGGGGCCAGGCCCCGCTCCAGCGCGCGGCACACGGCCCGCGCGCGGCGATCGGCCAGCTCCGCCCCTTCGGACTCGCTCGCCTTGCCCTGGACCGCCAGCTGGATCCGGGGACAGACCCGCAGCGTGCGCGCGACCGAGTCGAGGGAGGCCTCGGCGAGCACCTCATCCCCGTCGGGAGCGAAGGGAATGACGGCAGGGACCGACACGGGAAAGTCCGGGACCAGCTTGCCCCAGGGCACGCGGTCTCCGTCGCTCTGGTAGCCCATCCAGCGCTCGAAGAGCTCCAGATCCTGCGGCAGGTACTCCTCCAGGATGACGTCCCGGATCCGGGGGAGGCCCCCCGCAAAGCGATGGCCGAGTCGAGCATCGAGGTCGGATCCGCCGAGCCCTCCGGGGCGACCGCTCGAAGCTCCGTGGGCCGCAGCGCCCGGAGCCGACCGATCGCGGCGTTGCGCACGAGGGTGATGTCGAAGCTCCGAAAGGGGGCGTCGCCCGCGCTCTGCCGCTCGGGGGCCCAGCGCTGGAGCGCTGAGACGAAGTGCTCGTCGGCCAGCTCGCGGGCCTCCTCCAGCGGCGAGGGCAGGCCCGCAGGACCCGCGCCCCGACGGCCACCGCCAGGCGCTGGTAGCGCCTCCACAGCACCTCCGCGGCCCGCTGATCGCGGCGGCGAAGCCACAGCCGGACCGCGAACGCTCGTCGAGGGCCTCCAGGGCTGGGGGCTGCGATCCACCGGGAACGGCAGCACAGGGCACGGACGACCCCAACTGCCGCGACCGCCCCTCATCGCATCGGCCAGGTCGGATCGAGGAGACGGCCCAGCTCCAAGCGCGTCGCGACCCCGAGCCGGTCGTAGGTCGCCTTGAGGTGGGTGCGCACCGTCTCGCGGCCGATCCCCATCGCCCGCGCGGCCTCGTCCACGGTCAGGCCCACCGCGGCCAGGCTCGCGACCTCGAGTTGCCGGGGGCTCAGCTCGGCCTGGATGGGACGGGTCAGGGCTCGCCCCGCCTCCACCTGCACGAGCGCGAGGCAGGGCCCCGGACCGTCGAGCCGGATGAACTCGACGTGGCCGAAGGGGGTCCAGGAGCGCGTGCGCCGCGACGCGCCGTCCAGGAACTCCCGAACCCACTCCGCCAGGGCGGGCCCGATGCCCGGGAGGCGCAGCCACGACTCCGCTCGGTGACAGCGCCACGTCAAGACGCCGCTGGCATCCAGGAGCAGGCTGGCGGGCTCTCGAGGGAGGCGCCCGGTGCTGCGGCGTGACGCCACGATGCGGTCTCGCGCCCGACGCCAGGCGGTCGCCAGCCGAGCGGCGGACGCGCCCGGGGCGCGGAACACGGCGAGCCAGCCCAGCACCTCGTCGTCGAGCATGATCAGGCCTGCCGTCGCACGAGCCGCACCGCCGCCCAGGCTGATGCGACGAGGAGCCGGCTGCCCCACCGGCAGGACGTCCGCTGCCGTCCAGCCCAGCGCGCCCAGCGTCACGGCCCGCCGGAGCCAGAGCCGCGCCTGGAATGACAGGCCACCCCCGCACCAGCGACCCGTCACCTGAACATCCCCATCCTCCCGCCCTCGAAGCGCCAGGAAGACCGCGCCGCGCCCACCGGGCCTGGCGCCGAGCTCGTCCAAGGCGAGGGTGGTCGCGTCCACAGGGCCACCGGCCAGCCCGAGCGCGGCGCGGCCAGGATCGCCGCACGATCGACAGGCGGGGGGGGCGATCGCAGCTCCTCGATGCATCGGTGGGTCTCCCGAGCGACGCAGCAGCGCCCTCGGCTGGCACTACGAGCGGGGCCCACCGGGACGAAACGGCTCGGAGCGGAACCCCCTCGATCCCGCCGACGACTCACGCCGGGTGCTACGCCTCCGAGGGCCGCAGGGAAGGCGAGAAACGGGCACGGAAGCCGGTGCAGACTCCACGGTGGATGACCGCCGGACCGCTCGCAGCGGTCCTGCTCTGGGCGCTCACCAGCAGCGCCGCCCCCGCCCCCTTCGCCGCGACGGAAGCCCGTGCCCTGCTCGTGGGCGTCGGTCAGCCGGCTCCATCCACCGCCGACTGCGCCCCGCTCGCGTCGCTGCGGGACGTGGCCCGCCTCGAGGGCGCCCTGACCACACGCGGCCTCGAGGGAGTCCAGACGCTGACGGGAGCCGTGGCCACCCGCGCCGGGATCCTGACCGCGATCGAGTCCCACCTCGCGAGTGCGCCGAGGGGGAGCCAGGTCCTGCTGCACTGGTCCGGGCACGGCGCGCTTCCCCGACCTGAACGGCGACGAGCCCGACGGCTTCGATGAGGCCTGGGTCACGGCGGGCGCCCGCCGCGACGGGGACCCCGGTGCCTCCCTCCTCGATGACGAGCTCGCGCTGGCGCTGGACGCGGTGCGCCTCGCCCTCGGTCCGGCGGGCAGCCTGGTCGTCACCGTCGACGCCTGCCACGCCGCCTGGAGCACACGGGGCGGAGCCCAGGCCTCGCTCGACGCCCTGTGGCACCAGTCCCTGACGGGGACGAACGAGGCGGGCCGGGCGCCGATGGTGGTGCTCGCCACGGCGCGCTCCAACCAGCAGGCTCAGGAGACCCTCGGCCCCGCCGGGCTGCCCGTCGGCGCCTTCACCACGATGTTGGCCGACGTCCTCGTGGCCCAGCCGCCCCGGCGACCTGGCCGGATGTGCATGAGCGGGTCCGCGCATCCGTCAGCCGGGCGGTGCCATCCCAGCGCGTGCAGGCCTCGGGCGAGGCGCAGCTGGCGGTCCTGGGTGGGGCGCCCGGGCCCGCGGCGTGGCACCTGGCGGTCGCAGGCGTGCTCTCCGACGGCCGGGTTCGGCTCGACGGGGGGCTGCTCCACGGCCTCCACCCGAACGCTCGGATGGCGCTCCACCGGGCGGGAGCCGAGCCGCCCTCGGACGAGAACCGGCTGGCGCGCGGGGTGGTCGTAGACCCGTCGGCCACCACCGCCCTGCTGCTGCTCGACGAGCGGGATCGCGCCGCGGGGGATCTGTCCACCGCCCGGGCCTACCTGGCCGAGCGACCGGCTGCTTCGCTCGCCCTGCGCATCGACGGGCCCGGGGACTGGGTCAACCAGTGGACCCGGCGAGCGAGGGACGCCGACTTCGTGCCTGCCGACTCCGCGGAGCTGGAGCTGATCCTGGACCGGGATGAGGTGCGCCTCGAACGCTCGACTGCGGGGGCGCCCCTGGGAACGGCGAAGCTGAACGACCCAGCCGGCACCGAGCGGATCGCGCGAACCCTGAGGCGGCTGGTGTCCGCCCACCGTGCCCTCGCGCAGCCGCTCGAGGATCCCGCCTTCGCGATCGATGTGCGGGTGTTCGAGGCGACGCCGGGCACCTGCGAGGTGACCCGGGAGATCGGCTGGGGCCGCGACGAGCCCGACGGTCGCTACGACTCGCTGACCGGGGACACCATGTTCTGCTCGTCGGCCTACTGCCAGGGGGACGTCGTCGAGGCCTTCCCGGCCGACTGAGCTGGCCGTCGCCCCCCGAAGGGCCCGCTCGACCAGACCGACAGCCAGCCCACCCAGGCCGCGGCGTACCAGACCACCCGCGCGGGCACGGCGTAGCGCGGCTCCACGTGCAGCACCGAGTGCAGCAACAGCGGCACGGCCAGGAACGCGAGCACCAGCAGCGCCCGTTTGCGCAGGCGGACGAGGCCGAGCAGGGCGAACGCCCCGATCACCGCGTCCACCGCGATGAAGGCCCACTGCAGCGGGCGCGCCGCCCCGGTCGGGAACTGCGTGAAGAGGCGCGCCGAGCCGATGAACAGCTTCTTCGGCAGGCGCCCCGGCTCGCGGTAGCGCTGCCACGCGGCCTCGCGCAGCGCCCGCTTCACCTCGGGGTGGGGCCGCCCCTTGCCGGGGTGCATCAAGACGACCTCGTCGCGAACCGCCGCGTAGCGCTCCCAGGTGGGGTCGCCGGGTCCGAGGAAGGTCCAGTCCCACTGCTGTTCGTCGTACTGGAAGCTGCCGAGCAGCATGGACGACGAGGCGGCGTGGGCCCCGCGCACCAGCGCGCCCTCCTCGGGCGGGAACCAGAGGATGTTCAGGGCGAGCGCCGCCGAGGCCAGCAGCGCCGGCAGGGCCAGGGCCCGCCCCGTGCGCCAGAAGCCGCCCACCGCCAGGCCCGCGAGCAGCAGCGAGGGCCCCAACAGGGCCCAAGGGGGCCGGATGAAGACCGCGAGCGCGAGCCCCAGCCCCGCGAGCAGCGAGCTCCCCTTGCGCCCCCGGAGCAGCGGCAGCACCCCAGCGGCGACCAGCGCCACGCCCAGGCAGAGCAGCAGGTCGCCGTGCACCCGCAGCGCGTAGCGGGGGAGCGCCGGGTGCAGCGCCATCAGCGCCGCCGTGCCCCAGCCCACCTGGGTCCCGCCGATCGCCCGCCCCGCCGCCGCGCCGGCAGCCACCACGATCGGCAGCAGCAGGATCTGGACGATGCGCAGCGCCGCCGGCGCAGGCCCGGCGATGAAGTAGACCGCCGCGACGAAGAC
>JAJDAI010000253.1 GCA_029261955.1 Deltaproteobacteria bacterium
AGATCGAGCCCGAAACGCGCGTTGATCGTCGCCGTCTGGAGGCGGTTGCCCCAGCGCTGGATGGTGGTCAGGGAGCCAGGCTCCGCGCCCCCGCGCGTGCGGGTCGAGAGAACGAAGTCGACCTCGCCGTTCGCGATGCGCTGCACGAAGCCGGGGATCAGGCCGGGGTCGTCGGCGTGATCCGAGTCGAGGATGACCAGGACGTCCGGCGGGTCGTGCTCGGCCAGCCAGGCGATGCCCGCGAGGCAGGCGGTCCCGTAGCCCCGCATCGGCGCCTGCACGACGGTCGCTCCCAGGGATTCCGCGATCTCCGGTGTCCCGTCTGTCGAACCGTTGTCGCAGAGGACCACGCGCGCGCCCAGTTCGGCCGGGATCGCGCCCAGAACCAGGGGGACGTTGGGTGCCTCGTTGAGGGCGGGGATGACGATTGCGGTCTTCACGGCGAGCAAGCTTAGGGCCTCTCAGCCGGGGTTCAACGTCCGCTGCGTTTGTGAAGCCTTCGTCCAGACCCTTGAATGACCCGCGCGTCTACACTAGTTGAGGGATGCGCCCTGAAACGAGAGCGCTCCCGGAAGGACCCCACGCCCATGCTGGCCTTCGCTCGACTCCTCGTCGTCCTGCTGCTGCTCCCCGGGGCCGCGCTGGCGGTGGACAAGGACACGCCCTTCGCCGCGTCCCTCGTGACGCCGTCCGTCACCGTCGCCCCCGGCGGCTCCGTCGACGTGGTCGTTCGCTACGAGGTCTACAAGCAGCACTACCTGTATCGCGACATGTCCGGCGTGACGCCCCTGGAGGCTGCGGGGCTCTCGGTGGGGGAGGGGGTCTTCCCCCGCGGCAAGGACACCTTCGACAAGGTCAGCGAGAGCACGCGCGAGATCTACGACTCCGCCTTCGAGGTGCGTGTCCCGGTGACGGTCGCGGCGGACGCGGCCCCCGGCGAGCACAGCGTCAAGCTCCAGGTGAAGTGGCAGGGCTGCAACAAGCCCGAGAACTACTGCCTCTTCCCGGTGAAGCAGGAGGTCTCCGCGAAGGTCGTGGTCCAGACGGCCCAGAGCCACTGGCTGGAGGGGTTCGTCCGTGAGGCGCTCGCTTCAGGTGGCTCGTCGCGGCCTGCGGAGCCCAAGGTCGACTTCTCTGCGCTGCCGGCTTCGGCGGATGTGCAGGAGGTGGGCGCGGACGACGAGGCCCACCCCGTGCGGGCGCGGCTGCTGGCCGACAAGACGGCGCTGGTCCCCGGCGAGACGGTCCGCCTCGCGGTGCACCTCCTGCCCAAGGCCAACTGGCACACCTACTGGCGCTCCCCCGGCGACATCGGCCTGCCGACGCAGATCGAGTGGACGCTGCCCGAGGGCGCGACGGCCTCGCCCTTCGAGTTCCCGGTCCCCGAGCGCTTCGACCAGGAGGGCATCGTCAGCTACGGCTACGACGGCCCGGTCATGTTCTTCACCGAGGTGGCGCTGCCCGCCGACCTGCCCCCGGGTGAGGTGGTCCTGTCCGCGCACGCCGAGTGGCTGGTCTGCGAGATCATGTGCATTCGCGGTGAGGCGAAGCTGGAGCTGCCGCTGAGCGTTGCCGACTCGGCCACGCCCAGCGTCTTCGTGCCGCTCTTCGACCACTACGCGGCGCAGCACCCGACGCCCCTGGCCGAGATCGAGGGCTTCACCGTGCAGGCCGCGCTGTCGGCCGGCGCCGTGCGCCCCGAGGAGACCTTCCGCCTCGCCATCCAGATCAAGCCGACGGGCGACGAGCCCGTGAAGCTGGCGCAGGAGGCCGGTACCTGGCCCGGCTTCACGCCGATCATCAAGCTCAACGGCATGCTCGACGGAGTCGCGGTGACGCCGCTGGACTCGGGCGAGGTCGCCGTGTTCGTGACGGCCGAGACCTTCGAGGCGGACGAGCTGCCCACAGACGACGTGCTCGGCGGCCTGCTGACCGTGCAGGTGGGAGACAGGCTCGTCCACACCGAGCTGACCGTGCCGGTGCCCTGGGCGGCGGCAGGAGCCGCGGTGGCTGCGTCCGACTCGCCGCTCTTCGGGGCTGCGCCGGCGGAGGGGAGCGTGGAGGCGATCCCGGCGGCAGCGACGGGCGCTGTCGCAGCGATCGCGGCGCCCGCTGCCGCCAAGGGTGGGCTGCTCGAGTTCCTCAACGCGCTCTGGATGGCCTTCCTCGGCGGCCTGGTCCTGAACATCATGCCCTGCGTGCTGCCCGTGCTGACCATGAAGCTCTACAGCCTCATCGGCCAGGTCAACACCAGCCCGGCCGAGCGTCGCGCCGCCGGCTACGCCTACTCAGCGGGCATCCTCGTCAGCTTCCTCGCCCTCGCCGGAGCCCTGATCGTCATCAAGCTGGTGCTGGGCGAGCAGGTCGGCTGGGGCTTCCAGAGCCAGAGCCCCATCTACAACATGGTCCTGGTCACCATCGTCTTCGCCTTCGGGCTGAGCATGTTCGGCGTGTTCGAGGTGCCCGCCTTCGGCGCAAACCGGGCCGCCGCCGCCTCGGCGAAGACCGGGACCGCCGGCTACTTCCTCACGGGTGTCTTCGCCACCCTGCTCGCGACACCCTGCTCCGCCCCGTTCCTC
The DNA here is from genome assembly GCA_029261955.1 of Deltaproteobacteria bacterium. GTDB lineage: Bacteria > Myxococcota_A > UBA796 > UBA9615 > UBA9615 > CALCXL01. Next base: position 2,580 of record JAJDAI010000253.1, read on the forward strand.
AGCGTCGGCATGGGCTTTGGCCTTGCCCTGCCGCCGGCAGGCATCCTGCTGTTCTTCGCCGTCGCCGCCCTGGGCCTGGCCTTTCCGTTCCTGCTCATCGCCCTCATCCCGGCCCTCTATCGCTTCTTGCCGCGCCCCGGCGCCTGGATGGACACCTTCAAGCACCTGATGGCCTTCTGCCTCATGGCCACCGCCGTGTGGTTGGTCCACATCCTCGGCGGGCAGCTCAGCCGGGATGCAGTCACCGGGATGCTGGCGTTCCTCTTCTTCGTGGCCCTGGCCCTGTGGGTGCTCGGCCGCTTCGGCAGCCCCATCGAGGAGCCCCGGCGCCAGGTGATCGTCGCCCTGGTTTCGCTCACCATCGCGGTCGGAGGCGGGGCCTCGTGGTTGTCGACGGAGGCGAAGCCCTCCTTCACGGCTGCGGTCGATCTGGACAGCAAGGACCTGGACTTCAGCGACGAGATCCCCTGGCAGCCCTTCTCCCAGGCGCAGGTGGAGTCGCTCGCAGGGGAGACCCTGTTCATCGACTTCACGGCCGACTGGTGCCTGACCTGCAAGGTGAACGAGAAGTCGATCCTGGCGCAGAGCAAGGTGCGGGAGTCGATGAAGGACCTGGGGGTCATCCCGCTCAAGGCCGACTGGACCAACAAGGACGACACGATCACCGCCTGGCTGCAGCGTTTCGGGCGAGCGGGCGTGCCCTTCTACCTGGTGATGCCGGCCGATCCGGGCGCCGAGCCCATTCCGCTCCCGGACATCATCACGCCGGATCTGGTCATCAACGCCATGAAGAAGGGCGTCGGCCAGACCTGAGCGGTCCAGCGGCCCTCAGTCCGGGCAGCCGTCCTCGTCGCGCCGCCGGTAGAACGTCTCGGGCTCGTCGGGGCAGGCGTCGTCGACGTCCAGGATGCCGTCCTGGTCGTTGTCCGGGTCCGGGCAACCACCGAGATCCTCGAAGCCGTCGAAGTCCTCGGCCTCGTCCGGGCACCCGTCGAAGCGATCGGGGATGCCGTCCTCGTCGTTGTCCGGGTCCGGGCAGCCGTCCTCGTCCACCCAGCCGTCCAGGTCCTCGCGGTCCTCGGGGCAGCGGTCGTAGACGTCGGGGATCGTGTCGTTGTCGTTGTCGGTGTCCGGGCA
>JAJDAI010000254.1 GCA_029261955.1 Deltaproteobacteria bacterium
ACCGGTACGCGCTCACAGGCTCTCCTTTGCGAAGAAGGCCGCGGCTTTTTTTAGGATCTCGCGCTCCGTCCGCAGGACCTTGTTCTCCCGACGAAGGCGCTTCAACTCGGTCCGCTCCTCGCTGCTCAACGCTCCCGGAGCTCGGCTCTTCTCAGCCTGCTCGAGCCACCGACTCACCATGCTCGGGCTGAGGCCCAGGTCCCGCGCCACCTCCGCCCGAGAGAGGCCCTCCGCGACCACCAACTTCACCGCCTCCGCCTTGAACTCCGGCGTGAACTCTCTGCGTTTCCTCTTCGTCGTCATCGCACCTCCCTGAGTTGCTTATCAGGTGGTCCGGCAAAACGTGCAGGGTCACGTGCCCAGCGCTTCCTCGCGAAGGACCCTGTGCTGTCGGTCGCGGGGACAATCGAATTGTCCACTGTGGCACGGTTGACCCTCGTGCGCGGGCTCGAGTCCATCGAGCAAGACATGGAGGTCGCGCTGGCAGACAAGAAGGCGCGGGACGATGCCAAGACCGCCGCGGTGCTCGCCGGGCTCGAACGCGAGCGGGACATGAACGAGCGGATCCGGCAGACCGCGGTCGAGAAGGAAGCGGCACACAGCCGGGCCCGAGCCGCCCGTGCAGAGCGGGGCCGCCTGGAGGAGCTGAGCAAGTCGGCCACGAAGACCGTCTCCGTCGCAGGCCGGGAGATGGCACGACAGGAGGTGGCGGTGCTTGGCGCTTTGATCAACGAGGGAAAGACGGTTCCCTCTCGGCTGGCAGCGATAGTGCAGCTCGACGTGATGCTGGTGCGCGAGCACCTGAAGTCCCTGCGGATCGACGGCCTCGCGGTGACGGGACGCAAGGCGCCCTTCGGGCAGAAGGACTTCTACTGGCGGCCCGCGATGCACGCGATGCAGGGAAACGGCCGCACCGGGTGGTGACAGGTGGCGCTGCTCAGTCGGAACGCTCAAGGGCATCGTCCTCGCGCTCGGAACGACGCAGTGCGGCAACGAACGCCGTCGCGCCAATCACCGTGTATAGCATCGCCCCGATCGACTCCGCGGCCCCCGGCATCTCGCTGGCGCCCAGTCGCATGAGGCCAGCCACGCCTTCGACAACAACCAGCGACGACGTCATCGCGATTGCGGCGTCCTCAACGCCCGGATGACGGAAGTGGCGCCACGGGAAGCCGACGTGCGCACAGAGCGTCAGCAGCGCAAACGCGGGCACGATCAGCCGCTGCCGTTGCCACAGCTGCTCTGCCCGCTCTGGGGCACAGAAGTAGAGCCCGACAGCTACCCCCGTAATGATCGCTGCGGTAGCCACGTACGTGTTCCGTAGCCGGGCGTAGTCAGTGGAGGGCGACGTCACTTCTTGGGGCCGACGACCATCCCAGCAAGCCCCCCGATGATCGCCCCCGGGGGGCCCCCCATGACTCCCCCGATGATGGCCCCAACAGCCGCGCCTCCAATGGAGCCTTGCTGCTGTGGCGCGTAGGGCACGAACATCGAGGCGCCGCACCGCGTGCACTGGTAGTGCGCGTTCAGCTCGGCAAACGACGGTGCGTCGACAGGCCACTGGAAGTGAGCGCCACAGTTGGCGCAGCGGGCTCGCATGAGGGAAGCCTACGTCCCCCCTGGGGAGGACTCCAGTCCGGCGCGCCTGGAACTGCTCGATCGAGGCGCACCTGCTGCCCGACTCCCCAAGAGAGCGCCTCACCGATGGCCACGGGAGGCGGGCGGGCGTCGAGCGGGGCCTGCACTTCGTTGGGGAGCACCGTTGGTAGCACTGCGGCGTGCCCGCCCCGAGCCGGCGATTATGGCGTTGGGGGGGAACCGCCACCCGACCCGAGGCGCCGGGTGCTTCGGGGCGGAGATCCGGGGCGCGGCGGGGGCGTGTTCGACCGACTGATATAGTCGCCGGAATGCCCGCGACCCCTGAGAACCAGCCCGCAACGGACCTCGGCGAAGCGCTCGACGCGCTCACTCCGCAGGCGCTGACTTTCGAGGATGGGGCTCCCCCCTGGTACGTCACGCGGCCGGACGACCCGCTCGCGCTGCTGCGGACCCGCTTGGCTGTGCTCAGGCGCCCGGCGAAGTTCTTGGTGGCGGGGCATCGGGGCTGTGGCAAGAGCACGGAGCTGAACCGGCTCCGCGTCGACAAGCGTGTGCTCGCCCGTCATCAGATCGTGCACTTTTCGGTCGCTGATCAACTCGATATCAACCAACTCGATTACCTACAGATCTTGCTCGCTGCGGTCGGCCAGGTGATGGAGAAAGTTGTCGGTCCCCGCGGCCTGGAGTTGAGCGAGGACTCGGTGAAGGAGCTGCTAAGTTGGCAGCGGCGCATCACCGAGAAGGTGGACTCGAGAGGCGAGGCGGCGCAGGTGGATGTCGAGCTGGGCGCGAAGATCGGCTTCCTGAGCCAGTTCTTCGCCGGGTTCACGGCGCGGCTGCGCTCCGAACACCAGACGCGCACTCGGATCAAGGAGCTCATCGAACCGCAGCTCAGCGAGTTCCTGGCCGGCCTGGACCTCTTCTTTCGCGACGTCGCCGCGGAGCTGGCCGCGAAGGACGACGGTCGGCAGCTGCTGCTGATCCTGGAGGACCTGGACAAGATCCCCGACGTGCAGCGCGCGCTCAGCCTCTTCGATCAGCATGGCCTGTACTTGGCGCGGCCCCCCTGCTCCATCATCTACACGGTGCCGATCGCGCTGCAGTCCCACGCGCGCTTCGCGGGCATCGCTGCGGCGTTCTCTGAGCCGATCTACGTGCCGAACATCCGCCTCTGCCACAAAGGCGACCCGACGCGGCCCTACGCCCCGGGGCGGACGGCGCTGCAGGAGTTCGCCACGCGGCGCATCTCCAGCGCGCTCTTCGAGGAGGGTGTGCTGGACAAGGCGGTGGACTGGAGCGGCGGGGTGTTCCACCAGCTGCAGCGCCTGCTCGACGCCGCCGTGGTGCGCGCCCTGACTCGGGACCACGAGCGCATCGATCAGAACGCCTTGAGCGAGGCGGTCTCGGCGATGCGCATCCAGCGGGAGCGGCCCCTGTCGCGGGCCGACTACGTTTTGCTCGACGCCGTGGAGAAGAGCCACACCGTCGACACCGACGGCGACTCCCTCGAGCTGCTGCACGGGCTCAACATCATCGAGTACGCCAACGGCGAGCGCTGGTGCGACGTGAACCCGCTGCTCCGACGCAGCCTGGATCGCTGGCGTTCGCTGCAGGCCAGCGAGGACGCCATCGAGGACCCGTGAGCGAGTCGGTCCGGCTGGAGGATCTGCGCGATCCCTGGCTGGAGGAGGAACTGCGGGGGCTGGTCCGCTACCTGGGTGGTGGAACGCGCGCCCGGCAGGCGCTCGCCGTGTGCGGGTCGGAGCGGATGCGGGAGATCCTCGCCGGCGAGCTGCTCGAGAACACGGCACTGGCGCTCGCGACCGTCGATTTACGCGCGAAGGGGGGGGGACTGCTCGCCTTGACAGGGGAGCCTCGGGGCTGGCTAGTCCTAGGGCTCGGGCACGACTCAGAGAGCCGGCAGCGCTGGGCGGGCTGGCTGAACCTCAAGCGAGATGCCCTGGCCCGCCCGGGCTTCCGGGCGGTGTTCCTTCTGTCGGAGGGCGAGGCGGCGCTGATCGGAAGCGACGCCCCGGACTTCCAGCGCTTCTGCCAGGAGTTCCGCTTCGTGGACTGGGAGGTGGTGGCGCTACCGGAGCTTCCGGCAGAAGAGAAGGTGCGGGCACGGGAGCGGCACTTCCGGAGGACGCGAGATCGGCTCCTGGCCCAAGAGCAACGGTTGCGAGCATCCGGTGCAACGGAGGGGGACTTGGTAGGGCTGTGGACATTGCTGGCCGGCCTCTATCAAGAGCTGGCTCGCCCCTTGGTGGCCGAGCGCTTCGCGCAGCAGGCCCTGCTGGCGCTGGGCGGCCCGGAGGGTGTGACTGACACGGCGGCGGATGCGCGCTACCACCTCGTCTTCGCGCTAATCGACCAGGGGCGGGCGGCCGAGGCGCGGCGGGTGGCGTTTGGCGACTGGGGTACGAGCCCGCGGGCACTCCTACGGGAAGCAGCAGCCCGCGCGGCCGCCGCCCAGATGGGGGGCGATCCGCGTGGAGCGCTTGAGTGGGGTGCTCGGGCGGAGCGTTTGGGGCACGAGGTCAGCGGTCGTGCCTCCCAGGTGGTCGAGCTCACGAACCATGTGGGCCAGCTGTTGGACATGGGGCGCGTGCGAGCCGCCGCCGCCGCCCTCGCGGCGGGCCCGGAACCCGACCCGGCGGACATCCGTTCGGCGGCGGTCTTCGGGGAGAAGCAGGCGGTGGTTCTGATCCACGCGGGGGAGCTGCGCGCGGGCCTCACGCAGTCCGGCCGAGCCGCGGCGCGGGCTCGGCGCTTGGGAAACGTCAGGCTCGCTGCCAACGTGCTCCACCAACAGCTATTCGACCTCGTACAGGCCGGGCAGTTCGCAGTCGCCGAGCTCGTCGTGCAGACGTGCTCAGGTCGTATGGGGGAGGGCGACTCGGGCTCCGTTTTCTCCCTCGAAGCCGCACGAGTGGAGCACTTCGTTGCGGGCTGGAGGAGCCCCTTCGTTACACCGCGTCCCCTCAACGCAGTACACGAAATCGATGTCGTGCTGGTTGGGGTCGAGCGCGCGCTCATCCAGGGAGGAGAGCCCGACCGGTCGGGGCTGAGGACCATCACCCATCAACTGAACACAGCCGGCGCCGTTTGGTCCACATGGAGCGGCAACCTGATGCTCGCCACCCTCGCCCGCCTCGAGGGCGAACTCGACGAAGCCTCCCGCCGCATCGAGCGCGTGGCGCAGGGAGCCTCCGAAGGCGGCTTCCGGATCGTCCACCTGCGCGTCCTGCTGGAACAGGCGCTCATCGCCCTAGATCGCAGCGATCCGAGCACAGCCTCCACCACTCTGGATGAAGCCAGCACTCTCATCAGCGAGACCGAGGCCCGCCTCTACGATCCCTACGCTGAGGCCATCCGCGAGCGTCTCGCAACGCTGACGGGCGACGGGCGCGAAGAAGCCCGCGCCGGCGCCCGCTGGCGCTGGCTCTGCGACCGCATGCATGCGGAAGGCTGGGCCCGGTACATCCAGCGCGCAGTCTTTGGAACACTGCCCGGTTGAGCCCGAGGCACTCCCTGCCCGCTTCACCATCGCCGTCTCGTGGCATTCCTCGCTGCGGAGCGGTGCGAGTCCCCTGGATAGGCCGGGGCCAGCTCCCGCGCCATGCTCGCCACTTCTGCGTTCAGCGCCAGGGTTCCAGACTCGTCCCGCCGACTGACCTCAGGGCGCTGGACGCCCGCTCGTCCCAGCTGGCTTGTCCGCGCCTGCACGGTGCGGCCTGGCCGGCCCCACGGGGTCATGCACCAATGCCCTGCCTCGCACGTTCACGTCCGGTGGGAGCCAACGCGCTTCCGCTTGCCGGCTGCCTGTCGAGGCTCATATCTCCCTGCGATGGCGAAGCCACGAACGGAACTCTTTCGCAATAGAGGGCAGGTTCAGGAGTAGAACAGGAGTGAATTGCTGCTCAAGGACGATCCGTTACGGTGAATTGAGAGCGCCGCCTGTTCGAAAACATCTATAATATCAACGCATAGAACAAAGCTGTCGCTGCCCTTGAATCACAAGCGCCGTTTCCCATGCGTCTCCGCCAATGACTCTGATTCCTATGTGATTTCGGGCGGTTGGCTGGACGGAGGTCCGGCGAGGTGCCGCCGGGACCACACAGGGACCACACGGCGAGTCGTCGGAAAGGGGGCCAGATGACGGACGAGGCCGAAAGCGTCTTCCATGTGGACGGGAAGAACCATGTAACTCGTCTAACGGGAGAGCGGCTTCCGCGGGTCCTCCTCTTTCTCCTTCGCGCCGAGTGCGCGCTCAACCAGATCCCGGCTTCGTCCTACGAAGTCTCGACGAACGTGATCGCGGGCGATGGGGGTGAGGACGGGCGCGTTCGGTGGACAGATGGCCGCACGAGCACTCAGTTCTTGCCGTCGAGGCTGGTTCTGTTCCAGTGCAAGGCGACTGAGATCGAAAGGGCGGATTGCCGGAAGGAAGTTCTTGTCAATCCCGCCGCAAACACCCTCGAGGTGAAGCCGGCGATCAAGGAGGTGATCGAGAACGGCGGCACGTACATCCTGATGACCACGCAGGTCTGCACAAGGACGATGAAGAACGAGCGCATCGCCGGCCTTCGCGATGGACTGCGCGACGGAGGGATGGCAGAAGCCGACATCGCCGACATCCGCGTCTACGACGCCGACAAGATGGCGGAGTGGGTTCGGCAGTACGTCGGGATTGCGATCCAGGTGTTGAGATGGTCTGGCCGGGAGCGGCTCCCCGCGGCCATCACCTGGGCCGAGTGGCGCCAGCACGCGCGACATCAACTCGACTACGTCCACACCGGCGGGGACTCGCGGCCTGCAGACATCAGGAACTTCGCTCTGCAGCCGCGCAAGTCGATGCGGATCACCGGACCGTCGGGGATCGGGAAGAGCCGACTGGTCTTGGAGTCGCTGGCCCCCTTGCCGCCGCCCACTCTGGAGCGGGCTGAAGCCCACGTGGCGGCGGAGGACTCCGGCGGGAACTCGGCGGAAGAAGCCGAAACACCGAACGAGCAGGAGCGGTCCGAGCGTGCTGTCCTTTCGGCTCGCGCGGTCGTGGTCGATGTTGGCGGTCTTGGCGATGCCGTCCGGCTCCCGCTCGTGACCGCGATCCAAACCTGGATTCGCGAGGGGCTCGTCGCCGTCCTCGTGGTCGACAACTGCCCGCGCGACCTTCACCGTCGGCTCCACGAAGAGGTCAAGCCGCTGGACTCCCGGGTCACGCTGCTCTCCATCGACATGGACCCCCGCTCCGTGGCGTGCGACCAACCCCTCGAAGTGGGTGCCTCCAGCGGCGAGGTCATCGAGGGCATCGTTCGGGAGGGCTTTCCGGAACTCCCCGCGCAGGATGTGAGCCGAGTGCGGGAGTTCGCGAGCGGCTTCCCCCAGATGGCCGTCCTCATCGCGAACGCAAGGGTCGCGGGGGCCGGAAACCTCGGTGAGCTCAGCGACGACGATCTGGTCGATAGGCTGCTGAACGCGGGTGGAGACCTGACCCAGACCGAAATGCGTTGGCTTGAGGCCTGCTCGCTGTTCGAGTTCGTAGGAGTTGAGGAGGACGTCGAGGGGGATGCGACCTACGTCGCTGAGCGAGTCTGCGGCGGGCTCTCTCGCGCCGAGTGGTACGCGGCCAAACAAGCGCTTCTCGACCGTCGCCTTCTCGAGAAGAGCGGGCGCCACGTCACCGCGGTGCCGATTCCGCTCGCGCTCACGCTGGCGGCGCGATTTCTCCATCGAAGTCCGCCTGAACTCATCCAGGAACTCCTCATCGATGACGGGATGCCCGCGCCGTTGGTGGACGCTCTCTGCGGCCGGTTCAGGAAGCTGAATCACCTCGACAAGGCACAGGAAGTGGTTGCCCGCCTCTGCGAGGAAGACGCCCCTTTTGGTAAGCGCGACGTCGTCATGAGCGCCCGAGGCGCCCGGATCTTGGCCGCACTAGCAGAAGTGCATCCGGATGCGGTGATGGCGTCGCTGGATCGCTCGCTGGAGGAGTTGACGATTGATCAACTGCGTCTGGCCGCTGCTCCGCGCCGGGACCACGTCCGGGCGCTGGTCAAGCTCGCTTTCCGCGGTGACCAGTTCGCCGATGCGGCGGGACACCTCGCACGGCTGAGCTTGGCAGAGAATGAGTCGTGGGCGAACAACGCCACCGGCCAGTTCCTCGGGCTGTTCCATCTGCTCCTGTCTGGAACCGAGGCGGGACCCGAAGCGCGTCTCTCTTTGCTGGACGGATTGCTGAGCACCGGTGACCACAATTCGGGCGCGTTGGTGATCTGGGCGATCAACGCGGGCCTGGAGCGGCACCATTTCTCTCGAATGGGAGGAGCCGAGAGCCAAGGGGGAGGTGCGCCGCTTGTCGACTGGCGCCCCGTAACCGTTGACGAAGCACAGGCTTACTGGTCCGACCTGCTGCATCGCCTTCGTGCCCTCGCCATTTCCAGCTCTGAGTTGGGCAGCGTCGCCAGAGAGGTCTTGGCGAAGAGGTTCCGAGTGCTCGTGGCTCCAACGAAGCTGGGTGGCGCGGTCTTCCCCTCGCTGGCGCCTGAGGCGATTGAGGCCCTTCGGGCAGCCGTTTCCAAGGCGGGCGCTCCTTGGCCCGCCGCGCTTGAGGGTGTGCGGAGCGCGATCAGGTACGAGGGCACCAAGATCAGCCCGGAAGACCTCGCCGACCTTCGTGAGCTTGAGTCGGAACTTCAGCCGACCGACCTCGTAGGGCGACTGCGTCTCGTCGTCGGAGAGGCGGGCCACTTCGACATGGACAAGCAGGAAGACGGGAGTTGGCGTGACCGATCACGTGAGCGTGCTGAGCACCTCGCACGCGAACTAGCCGACGATATTGGAGCGCTCGGCCCGCATCTCCCCTCGCTGCTAACCGGGGAACAGCGCCAAGGATTCGTCTTCGGCAAGGAACTGGCGGCGCACGCCCTCAACCCCGCCGGACTCGCGGCGGATGTCCGGGCCGCCCTTGAGCCGGTCGATCCAGCCGAGCGCAATCTGCTCTTCTACGGCGGCGTTCTGGCCACCCTGAACGGCAGTGACCCTGGACTTGTGGACGCGGAGCTTGACGCGCTTGAAGCGGCCGGCCTGTCGCTCGAGGTGTTCGAAGCTGCCAGGCTCGCGGGTCTTTCCGAAGCTCGCCTCGACCGACTTGCCAGGTTGGCGGAAGCCGGCACGCTACCGCCCCTGCAGTTCCGACTCCTCTCGATCGGCTCAGTGCTGTCGCACCTGCCGGGCCAGGTGATCTCGGAGCTGGCAGAACGCCTCATGGCGTTGGGTGACGACGGCAAGGTCGCCGCGCTGGACATCATCTTCATGTATGGCTGGCGGGAGCCGGACAAGGCCGCTTCGGTTTCGGCCGTCGCCCGCGCCCTCATCCTCGATGGCGCCGTATTCACTTCGGCCGGGGTCAGAAACAGCAGCGACGTCTTCCACGTCAAGGAGTTGATCGACGGGCTTCTGTCAGCCAGTCCTGACGACGAACTCGTGCGAACGCTAGCCAACTCGGTGGTGGACGCCGTCGCTGGCGACTACGACTTCGGTCGGGATAGCCTCCTTGTTCCGCTCCTGGACCGGCTGCTGCGAGAGCATCCTGCGGAGGCGTGGCCAATCATCGGGGCTGCGCTTGCAGCGGATGAATGGCCCCGAACCTTCCACGTTCGGAGCCTTCTTCGAGGTGGCACCCTTGGGACCATGGGCTCGAGGCCGATCAATGCACTCCCTCCCCAGTTGTTCTGCGACTGGGTCACGGAGAACCCGGCGGCCGCGGCACACGTCGCGGGGGTCGTTGCCCTGGAGACTATCGACGACAACGGTCAGCGTGCCCTCTCTCCTGCGGTCACGTTCCTGATCGATCGCTTCGGTACGGACCCTGAAGTGCTCTCAGGGATTGCGGCGAACCTGGGAACGCGGGGCTGGGTCGGCTCCGCCGTTCCAGGCCTGGAGAGCGAGAAGGCGTTCTACGGGCGGCTCACGCCCCATTCGACCCCCGAAGTTCGGAAGTGGGCGAAGCTCCACCTCCGCGCCGTCGACAGCCAGATCAAGAGCGCGACGGCCTTCGATGAGGAGTTCTCGAAGGGACTGATTCGACGATCGACCCGCGAGTTCGATGATGAGTAGACCGGACTCGGGCTTGTAGCCGCTAACTCATGCGATGCAGGGGCCTCGGCTACTGAACCGCTCGCTGCATCTTGCCGATGACCTCCCTGAGCCATTCGCGACTGTCGCGATCGAGGTCCTTCACGGTGTGCAGCTCCTTCAGAGCTCAAGGGTGCCGAAGAAGTCGCCGTGAATCCCGGCGATCAGCTCTCTCCGGTGCTCAAGGGAAATCAGAATTCGCTCATCCGTCACTTCAGCAGCCTCCGCTCCTGGACCGCCTTGGCGGCTCCTCCAAAGCCTGGATAGACGGCGTTCGCCGAGACGTGTAGCTCCGTCAACAGCCGCAGGAGTTCCTTCGCCTGGCTCGCCTCCATCTGGACCTGCCAGAGCCAGGGACGGCCTCCGAAGACGTTGGGCCTGAACGCCGGGTGGTGAGCCGGCTCTTCAAGGAGTACGTCCAGTGTTCGGCAATCTGGCGGGGCGTCGGGATCGCGAGAGTGAGGTCGGAAAAGCGTGAACAGACCTTTTTGAGCCCGCAGGTTCGGGTTGCCCGCCGTGGGCGCGGTCACGAGGTGCAGAAACCGGTCCTCGGGCGCCAGAAGATTCTGAGCTTCGATGACCTCGGTGTTGAGAGCCCAGACGGATAGCAGACCACCCTTCGCATTCATGCGCAGCGCGCCCTCCGCCGCGAAGTACGCGGAGACCAGAGGTGATCTCGACCAATCGAGCAGCTGGGTTGGAAGCCCGTAGTGCTGCGCCAGAGCCGAGAGTTCCCAGATGTCTTCGTGCGGCCACGCTTCATCGAGACGCCCCTGGATCCCGTGGTCGGCGGCGGCCCTGGGCCCGAATCGCCGCCCACTCAGGTGCGTGAAGTACGCTCTTCTGAACTCGGGGCCGTCGCCCGGAACCGGGAGACCCTGCTCATCCGCGTTCCGATAGAACTCGCGCATGACATCCAACTCGACAAGTCGCTGATCCTCGTTCGAGGGTCGCGGACCCTTGCCGGAGGCCCAGGGCTCCCAGGCGGTCTGCTCCCGAAGCGCCGTCGGGAGCAGACTCCAGTTCGCATCAGCATGCCCTCGAAAGACCCAGTCCTTGTAGTTGACGAGCCACATGCCGCTCCCCGGCATAAGCGCATCGACGAAGTCCCGCGCGCTTCCTGCGGAGGCCGTCCCGACGTGGCCGTCAAGTTGAGTAGTGACCGGCACCTGGGGATCGTACCGCGTTGGCAACGAGGCCGGACGGGCTGCACGGCGAAGACCCCTACGCCCCCCGCCGTAGCACCACCACCGCCCCCCGCACCCTCGGCTCCCCGATCGCCGGCACCAGCTTGATCGCCGCCTTCAGCGGCTGCGCGTCCGGGTCCGTGTAGACGCCCCGCAGCCCCAGGCTGTGGCCGACGAGGACCTCGACCGCCTCGTCGTCGGCGCCGAGCCGCTTGAGCCCGGATACGAAGCCCTTGCGGAAGCAGTGGTGGGGCTGCTCGGCGACCTCGGAGCGGACCTCGTACTTCTTGACCGCCCGGTCCCAGGACCGCCGTGCGTCCCGCGAGCGCGCCTGCCGGTCGGATCGCCCGCCAGCCCCCTCGATCCGCCCCGTCTCGATCAGCCAGCCCTCGCGCACGCCCCAGCCCGCGACGATCGCGACCAGGTGCTCGGACAGCGGCACCCACCGCCCCTGCTTCTCCTGCGCCGTCTTGCCCAGCTCGGGGCGGACGTGCAGCACGCGGCGGTCCAGGTCCAGGTCGTCCCAGCGCAGGCCCATCGCCTGCTGCACCCGCAGGCCCGTGAACCGCAGCACCGTGTAGAGCTGCTGCTGCCAGCCCGACGCCGACAGGATGCAGGCGTCCATCTCCTCCCAGGTCGGCGCCAGCGTGCGGCGGCGCAGGGCGGGGGCGATGTCCATGTGGCGCAGCAGCGGCACCCGCGCCGGGACGTGCTCGGACCAGTCGTCTTTGCTCGCCAGCCACGACCACCAGTTGAGGATCACCTCGACGTACTTGCGCCGCGTCGTCGCGCTCCGGCGCTTGCCGTGCCGCCCGGTCTCCTCGCCGAGCCACAGGTAGAACGCCGTGATCGTCGACTCCGAGAACACCGCGCCCGTCAGCCGCTCGTCGGGCCGGTCCTCCCCCAGCCAGCGCAGGAACACGTCCTGCGCCTGGGCGTACCGGATGATCGTGTTCGCCGCCTTGCCGCCCGCCTTCTGCGCGGCCAGGAACGCCCGGCTCAGGGCTCCGAGATCAGGGTCTTCGCGTACTGGCTCGGGCTCAGGTCGCTCGGCGGGCTCCCAGTAGCCGCGGACCGCGAAGGCGTGCTCGACCTCGACCTTGAGCTCCGTCGCCGCTTTCTTCGTGGGGCAGGTTCGGCATCGCTGGACTCGGCGTCCTCCTTCGACTTCCCACCAGCGGACCTGGTAGCTGGACTTCCACTTGCGGATGCTTGCCATCGACTGACCTCCTGAATCCAGGCGGAGAGGCGGTCCGTCCGCCACATCCACCGCGTGCGCGTGCCGCTCCCCACGTCGATGCGCGCCGGCTCCACCCCGGCCTCCGCCGCACGGCGGGCCAACGAGTCGAGCGTGCGCACCTCGAGCCCGAGCAGCGCCGCCACCTCGTCGCGCGGGAGCAGCCGGGGGATCGGCGTGGGCGACAGCTGCTCGACCTTGTCGTGCAGGCGCTCCACCGACTCCCGCAGGCCCGCGAGGACCTCGGCGTCCCGGCTCTGGTGGCGGTCCCGGCTCACCGTTCCGGTGCTCCCTGCCCGTCGGGCGCTCCCTGGCGCGCGGCCAGCTCGGCGTAGGCGACGCCGACCACGTCCTCGATGCGTCGGCCGTAGCCCTTCGTCCCGAACTCGACGCCCCGCTGGAACGCAGTCACCGCCAGCTCAACCATCAGCCGCCGGTGAAGGGGCGGCACGTGCTCGAGGAACGCCGGCCTCCAGCCCGAGGGGCCGAAGTGCTCGTCGAGCATCAGGCGCGAGAACTGGTCCTCGGCCGAGGGCCACTGCTCGGGGCTGCGGATCACGAACTCCAGCCCGCCCAGCTCAGCGAGGGCGGCGGCGTCCAGGTCGAGCGAGCCGGCCAGCTTGACCAGCAGGTCCGAGGACGGGCGGCGCTTCCACTCGCCCCGCTCCAGCTTCGCCAGGTGGCTGTGCGACAGCCCCACGTCCGCCGCCACGCTCCGCAGGTTGCGGCCCTGCGCCTCGCGCACCCTCCGCAGCTCGGTGCCCAGGTCTTCGCGCTTCCAGCTCTTGTCGTCGTCGTTCGTCATCGTCGCTCCTCAACCGTGAACACAAAGACGCTAGACCGTGGAGAGCCGTTGTGTCAAGTTTTGTCTAGTCACAAATCGACAGGAGACACCGATGCCGAAACTTCACCCTCCCTTCTTCCTGATGAACGGCGACCACGTCCGCGACCTGCTGGCGCGCCGCCACTGGGGCCAGGACGCGCTCGCCGACGAGCTGGGCGTGACCCGCGCCTACGCCTGCCAGCTGCTCAACGGGCGGCGGCTGCTGTCCCCGAAGATCCGCCGCCGGATGCTCGACAGCGAGCTGTTCGCCGGCGTGTCCGAGGACGAGCTGTGGTCCGAGGTCTCCGGCCTCCCCGAACCGATGGACGCCGCCTCGTAGGGGCGCGATCCGCGTGGTCGACCCTGCTGGGCTCGAGCGCGACGGAGCGGAGGACGACATGTACGACCACGCCGACCAACTGGTGTCCTCACCGCCCCCCTCGATGGAGGACGAGGCCCTCGCCCTGCTGCGCCTGGGCTTGTGCCTGGTGCCGATGCACCGCCCGACCGACGGCGGCTGCTCCTGCAACAAGGGCCGGGGCTGCCGCAGCGTCGGCAAGCACCCGCGCATCAAGAGCTGGACCGACAACGCCAGCGGCGACGAGTCCGTCGTGCGCGGCTGGTGGAGGCGGTGGCCGGGGGCGAACGTCGGGATCGCCACGGGCGCGCGCAGCGGGATCGTGGTGCTCGATCTGGATGGCCCCGAGGGCATCGAGGCGGCGAAGCGGCTGGCGGCTCCCCACGGCGGGCTCCCGCGGACGCTGGCGGTGCGGACAGGCGGCGGCGGGTTCCACTGCTTCTTCCGCTGGGACGACGCGCGCCCGCTGGGCAACCGGGTCGCGCTGGTGCCGAAGGTGGACTTCCGGGGCGAGGGCGGCTGCGTGATCGCGCCGCCGAGCCTGCATCGGTCGGGGCGGCGGTACGCCTGGCTGCTGCCCGAGGGGGCGACGGAGCCGCGCGTCGAGCAGATCCTCCCGCTGCCCGACTGGCTCGCGGCGGCGGTGGAGCGGGCCGGGACGACGAGCTCGCCGAAGTCGACGAAGCGGACGCCGATGCCCGAGCTGTCCGGCGACGACGTGCGCGGGGCGTGGCTGCGGGCGCTGGTCAGCGAGGCGAGCGCGAAGCTGGAGGCGGCGACGCCCGGCCAGCGGCACAAGGAGCTGTTCAAGGCGGCGGCGAGGCTGGGCAACCACGCCGAGGCGCTCGGGCTCGACGCGGATCGGGTCGCTGATCTGCTGCACGACGCGGCCCGGCGCTGCGGCTACTTCGAGTCGCGGGACCGGGACGAGTACCGGCGGGTTGTCGGCGACGGCGTGAGCGCGGGGCTCGACGAGCAGCTCACGGTGCCCGAGGACTTCGTGCGCGCCTACGACCCGAGCGCCCCCGACGACGGCGCCTGGAGGGCGGGGCTGGTCCGCACGAGCCGGGGGAACGTGAGGGCGTGCCGCCCGAACCTCGTCGCCATCCTGCGCCACGACGGCAAGCTCGCGGGACGGCTGTACGAGAACCAGCTCAGCGGCGCGACGGAGTGGCGTTCGTGGCCTCCGCACCTGACCGACGAGCCCGAGCGCACGTTCCCATCGGAGGTGCGCGACCAGGACGTAGTGCTGCTGCACACGGTGCTGGAGGAGGAGTACGGCTTCCCGCTGGGGCGCGAGCCGCTGTCCGATGCGGTGTCGGTCGTGGCGGCGCAGCATCGCTACCACCCCGTCCGCGAGTACCTGGCCGGGCTGAGCTGGGACGGGACCGGGCGCCTCGACGAGTGGCTGACGACCTACTGCGGCGCGGAGGACGGGCTCTACACGCGGGGGGTCGCGTCGCGCTGGATGCTGGCGGCGGTGGCGCGGGCGATGGAGCCGGGCTGCAAGGTGGACAACGTGCTGCTGCTCGAGGGCGGGCAGGGCGGCAAGAAGAGCACGCTGTGCGAGGTGCTCGGCGGCAAGTGGACGGCGGACAGCCTGCCGTCGCTGACGACGAAGGACGCGGCGTCGTACCTGCGCGGGGTCTGGATCGTGGAGCTGGCGGAGCTCGCGGGGCTGCACCGGACGGAGTGGAACAGCATCAAGGCGTTCCTGACCCGGCGGCAGGACCGCTTCCGTCCCGCCTACGGCCGGCGCGAGATCACGCGGCCGCGCCAGTGCGTGTTCCTGGGCACGGTCAACGACGCCGAGTACCTGGGCGACCCCACGGGCGCGCGCAGGTTCTGGCCGGTGCGGGTGGGGAGGGTGGACGAGCGGGCGCTGCGCCGGGACCGCGACCAGCTCTGGGCCGAGGCGGTCGTGCGCTACGAGGCCGGCGAGCGCTGGTGGCTGGACGCGGACCTGGATGCCGAGCTCGTCGCCGCCGCGCAGGTCGAGCAGGAGGGGCGGTACATCAGCGATGCGTTCGAGCCGATCGTGCTCGCCTACGTTCAGGGGCGGTCGGAGGTGACGACCGACGAGATCTTCCGAAACGCCGCCTGGCCGGATGGCGCGAGGCCGCGGATGGCGCGGGCGGACCAGAGCCGGGTGGTGAACGTGCTGACGCGGCTGGGGTTCGTGAAGACGCGGCCGCGGCGGGGTGGGCAGCGGGTGGTGATCTACGTGCGAGACGGGGTCGGCGAGGATGCCGAGGGCGTCGAGGAGGCCGGGAACGTGATCCGGCTGGGGCGCGCGGTGGGGGATGGGACTGCTGGGACCGCTGGGAGCGGGCGGTGAGCGAGGGTGCGACCGATCGATGTTGATGAGTGACGAGGGTCGGGGCCGCTCATCGGGGAGAACATCATCATCGCGGGTTCGGGGAGTCGAAGAAGGAGGGGATCCAGCGGTCCCAGGGGGACCAGGGATGGCGGCGGCC
>JAJDAI010000255.1 GCA_029261955.1 Deltaproteobacteria bacterium
GCGGTCGACACCACCTACCCCGACGCGCCCGAGCTGTGCGACGGCGTCGACAACGACTGCGACCCGCTCACCGAGCACGTCGACGGCGAGGACGACGGCGACACCGACGGCTTCATCGCCTGCGAGGACTGCAACGACGCCAGCGGCACGAGCTACCCCGGGGCCTTCGAGCTCTGCGACGGCCTGGACAACGACTGCGACCCGCTCACGGAGAACGTCGACGCCGACGGCGACGGCGACAACGACGGCGCGATCACCTGCGCGGACTGCGACGACGGCGACGACGCCCGCTTCCCGGGCAACCCCGAGATCTGCGACGGCCGGGACAACGACTGCGACACCGAGCTGCCCCAGGACGAGGCCGACGGTGACGGCGACGGCGTCTCCGCATGCGAAGGCGACTGCGACGACGCCGAGGCCACCAACTTCCCCGGCAACACCGAGGTCTGCGACGGCCTGGACAACGACTGCAACGACCTCGCGGACGTGGTCGCCGACGGCATCCTCGGTGTGGACTACGAGCTGAGCACCAGCGACGACGTCGACGGCCCGGCCTACAGCTGGCGGCCGGAGGTCTGGTTCGCCTACGCGCCGTCGGACGGCTCCGCCTTTCCGCAGGCCCTGGCCGGACAGCTGGACAACTTCCAGTTCGACTTCTTCGGCCGGCCGGTCGAGGCGTTCTCCTTCGCCGCGGATGGCGTGGTGTGGATGGGCAACCGGAACCCCCCCATCGGGCCGGCGCCGCCGATCCCCGCGCCCGGCGGCCAGGACGAATTCATCGCCTTCTGGTGGGAGGACCTCGCCCCGTCCCAGGCCCCCGGGCTGCCCACCATCGGCATGAGCGACAACAGCGGCGAGCGCGTGCTCACCCACAGCTTCATCGAGGTGCCGCACGCGACGCAGCCCGAGACCATCACCGTCCAGGTCCAGTTCTACGAGGACAGCAACATCATCGAGATCCACTACGCAGACGCCGAGGACGACTCCGATCCCTTCGGCATCAGCGTCGGCGTGGAGAACCACACCGGCCTGCGCGGCACCGCCCTGTTCAGCCAGGAGACGAACGTGCAGCTCGAGGACTTCGCGGTGCGCTTCACGCCGGTGGAGCAGCCTGAGGTGGACCTCGACGGCGACGGCGAGATGGGCTGCGCCGAGTGCGACGACACCGAGGCGGCCATCCACACCGGCGCGACCGAGGTCTGCGACGGCGTCGACAACGACTGCGACGGGGACGTCGACGAGTCGCCCGCGGCCTGCGACTAGAGCACCGACCTCGCTCAGAACAGCGGCGCCTCGACCAGCAGCGCGAACATCGCCTGCACCAGCGGCTGGGTCGCGTCGCTGCAGTCCACCTCACGGGCGAAGTCCTCGCCGTTGAGGCTCAGCGTGAACACCGCCCGGCGATCCGGGTCCGGCGTGACCGCGAGCACCGTGTCGCCCGCGCCCACCAGCTCCAGCGAGCCGCTGATCACGTCCAGGCTCGGGAAGTCGATGACGATCGGATCGTCCTCGGCCGTGCGCAGCTCGACGAAGCCGTCGTCCTCGGTGCCGCCCTGGCCTTCGAGCACGGTGACGGTCGCCTGGTCCCCGCCCGTGATCTCCACGCGCACGTCGCGCACGAAGTCTTCGCGGTTGTCCTGGTCGAGGTTCGTGAACAGCACCTGCGCGGCCGTGATGACGTTGGGGTGCTCGGCGTCGGGCTCGCCGGGCTCGACGTCGGGGTAGCCGTACTCGCCGAGCAGCGCGTCGATCTCGATCTCGACGGTCTCACCGTCGTGCTCCATGTTGAGGGGGCCGTCCGTCGACACCTCCACCGAGTCCACGACGGGTCCCGTCGCGCTGGGCGTGCCGTCCTCGAAGGCCTTGAGGCTGCCGTCGAACACCACCTCGCCGTCGTCGCTGTCCAGGCAGAACTGGTCGAGGTCGATGGTCCAGTCGGTGTCGCCGTCGCCGTGCTCGAAGGACGCGGACAGCGTGCCGCCGCAGGCCCCGTCGGAGCGCTCCGACCGCTCGTTGCCCTCGGCCGTGCCGGCGGCGGGCGCCTCGCACATGGGCCAGCTCTCCTCGGCCCGATCGAGCAGGGTGTTCACCCGCTCTTCGGTCAGGCGCCACTGCGGCGTGCAGCCGGCCAGGAGGATCAGGGTGGCGGCTGCGATCGCGCCCAGGATGTGGGGTGTGGGGACTCTCATCACGGCTCCCATGACGGACGTCGGCCCCGGTGCATCCGGAGTCCCCCCAAAGAATCGCAACGACCGTGCCATGGCCCGCCCGCGCGTCCTCTCGGAGCCCCGAGCTGCGCCAGGCCGTGGCCCCGTGCCCGGCTGGTCGAGGCATCCCACACAGATCCCGGTGGGGGAGGACCGGGGTGCTGCACACCCCCTGGCACAGGCGCTGTGCTGCGGTCCCGCTGCTAGCGTTGGAGGCACGATGGCTGTGGGAACCAATGCGTTCTTGGTGTTTGCGCTGGTCGTGCTGATCGGCCTCGCGGTCTTCCTCGCCGCGTCCGAAGCCGCGCTGCTCCGCGTGTCGCGTGTCCGGGTGCTCATCGCGGCCGAGCGCGGGGGCGCGCCGTCCCGCCGGCTGCTGGGCCTCGTCGAAGACCTGCCGCACGTGATGAACACGGTGCTGCTCGCCGTCCTGCTGATCCAGATCGCCACGGCCTCGATCACGAGCCTGCTGGCCAATCGCTGGTTCGGTACGACGGGCGTGACCCTCGCCACCTTCGGCCTGACGCTCTTCCTCTTCGTCTACGCCGAGGCGATCCCCAAGACCTTCGCCGTG
>JAJDAI010000256.1 GCA_029261955.1 Deltaproteobacteria bacterium
CCTGGAGCGGCTGCGCAAGGCCAACCTGGTCGGCTACTCCGAGAAGCTCGGCTACAAGGTCCAGTCCTCCGCCGGCCAGGAGTGGGAGCGCGAGCGCCGCGACATCGGCGTGCCCGTCGAGACCGTGAGCGAGCTGGTCCAGGAGGCCCTGCGCTACCTGCTCGGTGGCCCCGATCGCCCCCGCCTGCAGGGGCGATCCTTCCCCTGGAGCGCCTACTTCAGCGACGGCCGCCGCTTCGCAGACCAGGTCCTGCAGGACGCCCGCGATCCCGCCGCGGTGGTGGTCGACTTCCGCTACCTGCAGGTCGCCGATCAGAGCCGCGCCACCTGGATCAAGCGCAGCGACGAGACCGCCCTCCGCGATCGCATCGTCTGGGTGGCAGGGGACCCGGGCGAGGTCGCCGACCTCAGCCGCCAGCTGGCCAAGTCGCGCCGGATGGTGACCCGCTACCAGCCCCGCCGCGAGAGCCTCAGCCCCGCGAAGCACGCCCTGCTTCAGGAGGAGACCGCCCGCAGCGAGGACCTCGAGCGCAGCGTGCGCAAGGCGATCGACGGCGCCCTCATGGGCGGCCGCATCTACTTCCGCGCGGGGGACTTCGACCCCCGGGAGCTCGGCGGCGCCTTCGGACCCAGCCTGCAGCGGATCGGCAACCAGGTGCTGCCCGCCCTGTTCCCCCGCTTCACGCCGACCACCGTCACGCCGGGCGAGCTGATGCGCCTGCTGGACGCGGATCTGTCCGGCCCCTCGCCGAAGTTCCTGGACAAGGATCTGGGCATCCTCGAGCTGGACGCCGGCCGCTACGTGCCCACCTGCGCCGGCCAGGTCCCCGCGCGGGTCCTGCAGAAGATCGAGGACGACAACGGCTTGTCGGGCGCGTCCCTGCTCGCCTTCTTCGGACGCCCGCCCTACGGCTACACCGGCCCCGTGGTGCGGGCCTGCCTGGCGGGCATGCTCCGGGCGGGCAAGGTGCGGATCCGCCCCGACGAAGGGCTGGAGATCACCTCGGTCCGCGACGCCGGCGTGCGCGACCTGTTCGAGAAGGACCGCGCCTTCGGTCGGGCGGACGTCTTCCCCGCGGGCGAGTCGCCGATCGGCCCCAAGGACCGCGCGCGGATCTGCCGCTTCTTCGAGGAGCAGCTGGGCCACCGCATGGACCGGGAGAACGACGCCATCGCGGACGCCGTCTTCCAGCACTTCCCGCTCCAGCTCAGCCGGCTCCGCAGCGTGGAGGCCCGCCTGAACCGCCTGCCCGGCCCGCCGCCGACCCCCGGGGCGCTCGACGCGCTGGGCAAGGCGCTGGAGGAGTGCCGCCGCAGCCGCCAGGTCCTGCCCACCGTCAAGGAGGTCAAGAAGCACCTGGACCGCCTGCGCGACGGGGTGCAGCAGCTGGCCAAGCTCCACGCCGAGCTGACCGACGACGCGATCGCCGAGGTCACCGAGCTGCACCGTGCGGCCACCTACGCGCTGACGCAGCTCCGCGAGCTGGGCGCCCTGCCATCCGAGGCGAGCGGCCCGGGGGAGCGCCTCGAGGAGCAGCTGCTCTCGCCCTTCCCCTGGCGTGGCGCCGCGGGCCTGACCGTCGACGCCGAGCTGCTCTGGGACGCCTACCGCAGCGCGCGCGGCCACCTGCTGGCTCGCCAGGAGGAGCTGGCCGAGCAGGTCCGGGGCCGCCTGCGCGCCCGGCCGGGCTTCAGCCGCCTCAGCGCCGACCAGAGCCACCAGGTGCTCAGGCCGATCACCGAGGCCCTGTTCGACACCACCACCGAGGCGGTGGCCCCGGCGCTCCGGGCGCTGGCCACCGGCATGGAGCGTCGGCTGGCCGAGGCCGCGGACGTCGCCAACGAGCGCCTGGACGCCATCCTGAGCAAGGGCGACGACCCCGTGATCGTCAAGGTCGCGCTGGGGCTTCGAAACCGGGAGGTCAGCAACGAGGCGGAGCTGGACGCGCTGCTGGAGGAGATCCGCCTGCGGGTCCGCCACCAGCTCGCCGAGGGCCGCCGGATCCGACTGGTCTAGGGGGACCGAGCCATGCCGATGTCCGCCGAGAGCAAGCGGCTGCTGAACACCACGATCCGGGGGCTGCGTGAGCGGCTGCTCACGGATCTGCGCGGCGCGACCGAGGCAACCTACCGCCTGTCCCTGCCCGTGGCTCACGCGGGGCTGGACGAGGAGCGCCGCTCACGCCGCGCCCGCCTGGAGTCGTGGCTCGGCGAGCAGGTCCGCGCGGCGACCGGCCGCCCCGACGTCCTGCGCTCACGCTTCCTGGGCGAGGTGGTCGAGCAGGCCGCGGCGACCCTCCTGAATCGCCTGGTCTTCCTGCGCTTGATGGAAGCCTGGGGGCTGCGTGAGGAGCTGGTGATCACGGGCGGCTGGAGCAGCCGGGGCTACCGTGACTTCCGCCAGCTCGCGCCTGGACTCACGCACGACGAGACCGAGGGCTACGGCCTGCTGCTGGGCCTGGTCTTCGAGGACCTGGCGACCGATCTGCCCGGCCTCTTCGGCGCGGTCGGGATGAACGCCCTGGTCCCCGTGCCCGACGCCACCCTGCGCGCGGTCGTCGAGTCCCTGGACCAGCCCGAGCTCGCCCCCTGCTGGCAGGACGACACCACCCCGGGCTGGGTCTACCAGTATTGGAACGATCCCCGCCGCGAGGCGCTCGACGCCAAGCTCAACCACGGCGGCAAGGTCGAGCCCCACGAGGTGGCCAGCAAGACCCAGATGTTCACCGAGCGCTACATGGTGGAGTGGCTGCTCCAGAACAGCCTCGGCGCGACCTGGATGGCGATGTGCCGAAAGCACGGCTGGACCCCCGAGGTCGAGGCTCACGGTGTGCTCACGGCCCTGGAGCAGCGCCGGATCGCCTGGCGGCAGGAGCGGGACGACGGGGCCGTGACCCTGGACGCCTTGATGCCCATCCACGGCGAGGTCGAGCCGCGCTGGATGTACTGGGTCGACCAGCCCATCCCCGACGACGCGGTGCAGAGCGCGCCCGAGTCCCTGCGTGAGCTGAAGCTCATCGACCCCGCCTGCGGCTCGGGGCACTTCCTGGTCATCGCCTTCGACCTGCTGGCGGCGCTGTACCGCGAGGAGGCCCGCCACCGGGGCGAGCAGGGGCAGGAACCCTGGTCCGACCGCGCCATCGCCGAGCGCATCCTCGAGCACAACCTCGCTGGCGTGGACCTGGACCCGCGGGCGGTGCAGATCGCGGCGGCGGCCCTGTGGCTCAAGGCGCGGGCCTTCGCCCCCGACGCATCCCCGGGGCGCATGAACCTGGTGGCGAGCTCCCTGCGGCTGGGCGCCCTGCCAGACGACGATCCCGCCCGGGTGGAGCTGCGCCGCCGGGTGCAGGACGAGGTGGGGCTCCCGGGCGATCTGGTCGACGGCCTGGTCGCCGCCTTGGCCGGCGCGGACCACATCGGCTCGCTGCTCAAGATCGACGCTGCCATCGCGGAGTCCCTGGACGCCTACGAGCGGCGCCGGCGCAGCCTGGGCGAAGCGCAGCAGGGCAGCCTCTTGGGGGGCTTCGAGCCGCAGCAGCGGGCCATTGACTTCGATCGCGACCAGCAGAGCATCCTGGCTGGGCTGGAAGCGTTCTTGGCGAGGCATGGGGGAGGGGAGGACCTGGGGCTTCGCCTGCGCGGGGAGCAGCTGGCGGCGGGGCTGCGGCTGGTGCGGCTGCTGCGAGAGGGGCAGTACGACCTGGTGGTGGGCAACCCGCCCTACCAGGGCACCAGCAAGATGGCCGACGCCGCCTACGTGAAGAAGCACTACCCGCTGGGCAAGGCCGACCTCTACGCGGCCTTCCTGCTGCGCGGGCTGGAGCTGGCGCGTGAGGGCGGGACGTCGGCGCTGCTCACGATGCGGAACTGGATGTTCATCAAGCAGTACGCGGGGCTGCGGGAGCGGCTGTTGGAGCGCTACGACCTGCCGTTGCTGGGGGACTTCGACCGC
>JAJDAI010000257.1 GCA_029261955.1 Deltaproteobacteria bacterium
GGCGTGCCCGCCGGCTCCATCACCCTGGAGATCCCGAGCAACACCCCGCAGCCGGAGGCGCCGCACCCCCTCGAGGTCGCCCGCGCCGAGCGCGAAGCGGCGCGCAAGGGGCCGGACGCCACCCTCACGACCGCCGAGCGCAACCTGCGCACCACCGGCGACCGCCCTGGCAGCAAGGCCGACGAGGGCGAGGCGAAGGCCAAGGAGGCCGACAACGCCTGAGCCCACCGTCGACGTGGCCGTGCAAGGCGGCCAGGCGGTGGACGGGGCGCTCGTGGCCTCCGTCGAGGCGGCGGCGCGCGCGCTGCTGCTGCTGCTGGAACCGGAGATCGGGGGCCCGGCCGAGCTGTCGGTCGTGCTCTGCGACGACGCCTTCATCCACCCGCTCAACGCGCAGTGGCGCGGGGTCGACCGGCCCACGGACGTGCTGTCCTTTCCCCTGGACGAGGGGCCGGTGCTCGGCGACGTGATCATCTCCGTGCAGACGGCTGCCCAGCGCCTGAATCCCAACTGGGCCCTCGAAGACGAGTGCCTCTTCCTGCTCGTGCACGGCGTGCTCCACCTCATCGGCCACGACCACCACGAGCCCGCCGAACGCGCGGTCATGGAGGCGGCGGAGCAGGCGCTCTGGACGGGCCTTGGGCGGAGCGGTACCCTCCGCGAGCCCGCCTCGGCGGGGCCCTCCTGACCCCCTTTTGCGAGGACCGACGATGCTTTCGCTCGACGACCTGAAGCAGACTTTGAGCGGCCTGGACGAACGCGTCCAAAGGCTGCGGAGGCATCTTTGACGTCGAGGGCAAGCTCGAACGTCTGGAGATCCTGAACGAGCAGGCGAACGATCCCGAGCTCTGGGGCAATCCGGACGCTGCCCGCACCGTGATGCGGGAGAAGAGCGAGCTCGAGGCGGTGGTGCAGGGGTGGACGCGGCTCTCGGCGCGGGTCGAGGACGCGGTCGTCGCCCTGGAGCTGGCCGAAGAAGAGGGCGAGCCGGAGATGGCGGAGGAGGCGGCGGACGCCGTGCCTGCGCTCAACGCGGATCTCGATCGGCTGGAGCTGCGCACCCTGCTCTCAGGGGAGGACGACTCCTCCTCGGCGATCCTGGAGATCAACGCCGGTGCCGGTGGGACCGACGCCCAGGACTGGGCCGAGATGCTCCTGCGCATGTACCTGCGCTGGTCCGAGCAGCAGGGCTTCAAGGCCAGCGTGCTGGACCGGATGGGCGGCGAGGAGGCCGGCATCAAGTCCGCGACGATCTCCATCGAGGGTGACTACGCCTTCGGCTACCTGCGGAGTGAGGGCGGCGTGCACCGCCTCGTCCGCATCTCGCCCTTCGACGCCAGCGCGCGCCGCCAGACGGCCTTCGCCGCGGTCACGGTGCTGCCCGACCTCGACCAGGAGATCTCGGTCGACATCGCCGACAAGGACCTGCGCATCGACACCTACCGAGCCTCGGGTGCGGGCGGCCAGCACGTCAACACGACCGACTCGTCGGTGCGCATCACGCACCTGGCCACGGGTGTCGTCGTGCAGTGCCAGAACGAACGCAGCCAGCACAAGAACAAGGCCAGCGCGATGAAGGTGCTCAAGGCCCGGCTCTACGACTTCTACGCCCAGGAGGCGAAGGCCGAGGCCGAGGCCAAGGCCACGCCCAAGCAGAAGATCGAGTGGGGGAGCCAGATCCGCTCCTACGTGCTCCAGCCCTACCGCATGGTCAAGGACCTGCGCACGCAGCACGAGACGGGCAACGTCGACGCCGTGCTCAACGGTGAGTTGATGCCCTTCATGGAGGCCTGGCTCAGCCAGCAGGCCGGCCAGGAGGCCGAGGCCTAGGCGAGCGCTACTCGGGGGCCCCGAGGGTCTCCAGCCACTTCGCGAGCTCCTTCTGGAGCTTGCGGTCCTCGGACACCACGTCGGCGACCTCGTCTGTGGCCTCGGCGCCCTCGCAGCCGCCCCAGCCGGCGGGGTTCACGCAGGCGCCCACGTCCGCCCAGCCTGCCTTCTTGCCCTTCTTGCGGGCGCGGTCGACGGCGGCCATCACCAGGGCGCCGGCCTCGGCCTTGCGGTCGGCGGACCAGGCCCGGATGGCGCGGGCCCGCGCGACGATGCTGTTCCGCTTCTCGGTGGCGTCGGGGTCGTCTTGGCCGATCTCCCGGCGCTCGCTCAGCAGCACCTTGCGCGCAGCCTCGGCCTTGAGATCGACCGAGTCGATGGCCTCGATGGCTTCGGGGACGAGCTGCGCGAGGTCGGCGGGGTTCAGCCAGTTCGGCCCGGCGTGATCGTCGAGCGCGAGCACCGGCTGGGCCCCCTCGTAGGTGGTGATCTGCTGCCACTGCGCGGCCTTCTGCTGCTCGATGAAGGCCTGCAGCTCGGGGTCCGCGTCCCAGGCCTTCGCGATCTCCGCCGAGCGGTCCGGCCCGGGGCAGCTGCGGCCAGCCGGGGCGCCGCCGGGGCCTGCGAGGCCGCCACCCATCGCCAGCGGGGTGGGCGCGCACTCCTCGACCCCCGGCAGGGTCGCCAGGGCACGCTGGAGCCCCTGCTCGAAGGCCGCTTCGTAGCCGGCACCCATGGCCGTGATCTGCTCCTGGAGCGCCGCGAACTCGTCGCCGAAGCGCGTGCTGCGCTCGTCCAGGCGCGCGGCCCAGAGCCCGTGCTGGGCCTCGTCGATGGAGCCGTGGGTCAGGGCGAGGGCGAGGTCGAGATCGGCCAGCGCGGCGTCGGTGCGGCTGAGGGCCCGCTCCTGGGGGCCCAGGGCCTTCGACGCGATGCCGTTGGCGGCGGCGAAGAGCTGGGACGAGCCCACGACCGCGTCGCGGTCGAAGTGGCCAGCCGGCTCGCTCGCGAGGGCAGGGGACGTGATCAGCAGCAGCAGGGCGAGGCGGCGCATGGGCTCTCCGGAGGGAAGACGGAGGAGTCTACCTGCCGGTAGGACCGGGCCGGCGCGGGACTCAGTCCTCTCTGCGCTGGCTGGCCGCGAGGATCTCCTGGAAGGACTGGCGCAAGCGGGAGGTCAGCTCCTTCGCCTTGCGGCCGGTGTCGGGGCGCGAGAACGCCTCCCCGCCGGAGACGCGCCAGCGTTCGCTCAGCTCGCGGTAGACCCGACGCACGTCGGCGGGGCCGGAGTCCTCGGGCAGGCCGAGGAACTCGCGCGCGGGCTGCTGCATCTTCTCCAGCCAGTCCCCGGCGATCATCGCCTCCTGGTCGTCGAGCTCGCTCCGCAGGGACTCCACGAGGTTTCGGGGGATCCGGCCGGTCTCGAAGTCGCTGCGGGGCACGGGCGTCTGCGCGTCGACGGCCTCCTCGGACTCGATGAGCCCGCCGCCCTGCTCGAGCATCCACAGCAGGCGCAGGGTGCTCTCGCGGTGCTCCCGGGAGCCCGCCAGCAACTCCGGCCAGGTGCTCGGCGTCGCGAGCGCGGCCTGAAGGGCGAGGGCGGCCTCGGACTCCGGCAGGCAGTCGAGGATGCGCAGCGCGGCCGGGGTGCGCACCAGGCGGTGCGCCTCGTGGTGGGACAGCTCCAGCTCGAGCCGGCCCAGGCGGATGCCGCGGACACAGGGCCACAGGCAGCGCACGGGGTTGGACTCGAAGACCGGCACGGAGCCGGCGAAGGAGTCGCCGGGGCTCCAGCGCAGCATCCCCTTGCGGTCGAAGCCGGAGCGGACCTCGTCGGCGACCCAGGTCTGG
>JAJDAI010000258.1 GCA_029261955.1 Deltaproteobacteria bacterium
GGTGCTGGGGGTATTGTGGGGAGACGACAATGGACTTCGAATCTGACTGAGCAATCGCTCAGGCCGAAGTGGAAGCGGGCGAGTGGCAGACGGAGCGACTCAGATAGTGGGCTCGAGAGGTGCCGCGGGTCCCTTCGAACGGGCCATGGAGGGGAACGGGCTACATGCCAAACAAGCAACGCATTGAACAGTCACTCAAGACCCGGCTCGCCGACGACGCCACCATTCTGAAGGACTTTGGAACTCTGCTGGGGTTCTTCACGGTTGCTTCCGGCGTGGTATCTCCCGCGGCGGCGTTGTTCGCAGCCGGGGTGGTGAAGGCGGCTGGTGCGTCGATTTCTGCGGGCTCGAAGATCCTCGGGAAGCTGGGGGCCCCTCAAGCCGTTGTCCCTCCTAGTTCGATCCCGGAGTACGAGAGGTTCGGCGCCCTCTTCTACGTTCTCTGTCAGAGGTCGTTCCTTGAGGCGTTGGCGGAACCCGACGCGCTGGCGGCCCTCAAGCAGGTGCCGAATCGGCGTCTGGACGAAGTCGAGGTTGGGGCGCTGCGCGAACGGCTTGGGAACGCCGTGGCGAAGATTGATGAGTCGGAGATCCGCTACCACTACGGCGTCGATCCCTGGGAGGGCCCACAACCACTTCTTGAGGCCCTCGGAGGCTGGCTCCATGTCGCGATTGCTGCCTACGTTCCGTCGTACATGTGTCAGAACATCTCGAACGAAGTCGTCAAGCGGGCCCGGGTGAATGTGCGACTGTCGCTGTCGCGCAAGGAACCGCCTTTCGAGTGGATGAGAGAGTATTTAACGCTGTCGATTCAGGAAATGACACTGGACGAAATCCGGGCGCTCAGTGTGTCCCACTCGGAGATGGTCCGGTCGCTGATGGCGACGATGAATGGTTGGACCGACTGGCTGGATCCCACGCTCGCGCGGCAGAACCACTGGAAGAAGTACAAGGAGAGGCTGGCGCTTCTGTTGGATCAGAAGGACAGCATGTACGACGAGCACTTCGGAGTACGGAAGGTCTTCGTCCCCCCACGCGGAAGCTACCACCGCGCCAGCCAGAGCCCCGACCAGCCGGACGAGGTCGATGACCTGGCAAGACTTCTCGGTGCCCTCGTGTCGCGCCGGGTCCGCAACGATGATCTGATATTTGTCTGTGGAGGGCCAGGATCGGGCAAGTCGACGCTCTGTCGGTTCATTGCCAGTCAGCTCTCTCTGCTTCCCGATCTTCACCCAGTGTTCTTGAAGCTCAGGCGCTGCCAGGAGGGTGAGGAGCTAGCGACCTTCCTGCAGGACTCCCTGGTCCGCGAAGGTGTCATTACGAGCTTGGCCGATCTGCAGGATGTCCCCAACTTGGTGCTGGTTCTCGACGGGTTCGACGAACTGGTCATGGCCAGCAAGACCAAACTCAGGCACGTGTTCTCCGCTCTGCTGGAGGACTTGAGTTCGGGGCCGCTCAAGAGTGCGCGGGTGATCATCTCAGGGAGAGACACGCTATTCCCTCTCGGGAAGGGACTGCCGAGGGACTCCCACGTCGTGAATGTCCTCCCGTTCGGTCCTGAACAGGTGACGCTCTGGGGAGAGAAGTGGCGACTGCAGCATCCGGACGGTCCCGGAGGGACCTTTCACCCGGAGGCGCTCCAAGGAAGGGCATCGAGCGCCGTCGCGGATCTACTGGCGTGGCCGCTAACTCTTCATCTCGTCGCACGTCTTCACACGGAGAGTCTCCTCGACGTCCGAGACACGAACGTATCAAACGTCGAGAAGTCGTATCTCTACCGCGGAATTCTCCACCAGACCGCCCGCCGCCAACGAGAACAAGCACGTGGAGACGGTCGACTAGCGCCGGAAGTGATGCGCAGCTTCCTGCGCGGAGTCGCGTGGTTCATGTACGAGCGTGGCGTGGACTCGCTGGAGGTGGGCGACGTGCTGCCTCTGGTCGGCGAGATTCTCGGGAGAAGTGACGAAGGTGCGCTCAACGAGCTAGCGGAAGTCGCGGTCGTGAACTGCCCCGAGATCCAGAAAGGAGAGGAGACGGGGTTTGAGTTCGTGCACAAGAGCTTCGCAGAGTTCCTCGTTGCTGAGACGATCGCGGCCGACGTCGAGGGAGTGATTCACCGGGTTCCTGGCCTGACCGGGGGGGACGAGTGGCGCCGAGAGCTACCCGCCGCCGTCACCACCATGTTCTCTCGGTTGTCTCCGCGAATGCTGACAGCGGAGGTGCAGGACATGCTGGAGCCGATGGTGGGGGTCTTCTACCCATTCTCTGCAGGCACGAAGGTGGAGGACAGGGTTCCCAAGAAGGTGCGCGTCGATGGGCTTGCTCGCGTTGTCGAGCGGCTCTCAGAGCTGTATGTGAGCTTCGCGGCTCGCGCCGTCGTGGGCGAGTTCACCGGGATCAGGCTCGCTCCGTCCCTGTCGGTCCGCGAGGCCGAGGCCAACTACGGTGCAGGTCTCGTCCTGGTCGCCGCAGCCGCATCTAGGCAGCTTCAGTCGCTTGACTCAAGTGTACGACTCGACCTGGAGCCCTACGATGGCGCGCTGTTCCAGTGGCTGTTTGCCCTTCACTGTGGTGGCGTGCATGTGGACGAGACATTGGGAATGCGGTTGTACTCCGGAACCTCGGTGGGTGCCGAGACCGTAGCGGCTTCGAGGGGCAGCCTCGGCGGCCCTCTCCAGATTGGCCTTCTCTCGATGGTGAGTGGAATGGGTCAGCCGCTTCCCGAGTCGCTTGACCAGCTGGAGAGGCGCGTACTCGACGTCGTGACCCGTCTAACGTTGGTGGCTCGCAGTCTGGAAGGGCCGTCGGGTGGAGCGGACCGGAGGGAGAAGAGTTCAAGGCGGCCCGACTTCGGGAATGTTGCCCATTTCTGTGGGCATGCGGCCGGCCGCGTGGCCGACGCGTTGCAGGAGTTCTATGGGCAACTTGACGCTGCAGGTCTCACGATGCGGCGAGAGGCCGGCGAGATGTTCTCGCACCAATTCCAGGAGAACCTAGAGAGTTTGGGTGACGGGTTCGAGAGTGGCCACAGCGACACGCAGGAGCTCTTGAGGAGCTACTGCGGCGCGGGTCCCGACGAGTTGCTGGAGGAACGCATCCCGTTGGCCAGACGGTCATTGCCGCAGGGACGACCGAGACGGAATGTGCGCAAGAAGAAGTCCCGGAAGTAGCCCGACCCTGGAAGGACCCCAGGAGCCGCCCGCGCCAGAGTAGTGAGGACTACAGATCTACGGAACGAGCCGAGCCGGGGCCCGACGAGGTTTTGGTCGCCGCGCGGAAGGCCGGCAGCTGAGCAGGGGACCTGGGGGTCGTCGGGCGAGGCTCCGTCAGGCGCCCGTGACGGGCGCCGTTGGGAAACGACTCAGATCCAGGCGGCACTTCGTCCACCACGTCCCGGATAAACGCTGCGGGCGAAGCCCGTGGCGTTTATCCAGTGTTGCACTGAGCCGCTGCGCGGCAGCTCCTGAAAACGTAGCAAGTTCAGCAGCTTGGTGTCACACCCGAGCGCTCCGTCCCCGCCCACCTCCG
>JAJDAI010000259.1 GCA_029261955.1 Deltaproteobacteria bacterium
CTTCGGCCTGCCGGTCGAGCAGAACGTGCGCCGGGTGCAGAACCGGCCCCTGGCGACGCTGAGCACGATCGCGCTCGTGGCCCTCGTCAGCGTCCTGGGCTTCGGGAACTTCGAGCCGATGGTGCAGACCCTGGCGCTCGATCCCGCTGCCCCGCTGAAGCTCGGTGGCCTGACCCTCTTCACCTACGCCCTGCTGCACGGGAGCTGGTTCCACCTGCTGGGCAACCTCTACTTCCTGGCCGTCTTCGGCGACAACGTCGAGGACCTCGTGGGGCCGAAGCGCTTCGTGGGGCTGCTCTTGCTGGGGGTGCTGGTGGGCGGGGTGGCCCAGGTGGTCTTCGGGCAGGGGGACATGCCGCTCATCGGGATCAGCGGCGGCGTCTCCGCCGTGCTGGTGGTCTACGCGCTCTGCTTTCCGCACGCGCGGGTGGGCTTCCTGTGGGTCGTCTTCCCCATCGTCTGGCCCGTCTGGACCTGGCTGGGCCTCTGGCTGGTGCTCCAGATCCT
This sequence comes from Deltaproteobacteria bacterium, assembly GCA_029261955.1. Classification (GTDB taxonomy): domain Bacteria; phylum Myxococcota_A; class UBA796; order UBA9615; family UBA9615; genus CALCXL01. Next base: position 508 of record JAJDAI010000259.1, read on the forward strand.
CAACTACGTGGCTGGCTTCGCGGGCCTCGACTCGGGGGTCGCCTTCGCGGCGCACCTGGGCGGCGCGGCGGCGGGGCTGGCAGCGTGGATGGTGGTCCAGCCGACCCGCTGAGGGTGAGGGAGCCCCGCGAGACCCGCCGGAGGGGTACGACGTCCACCTCACGCGGCCCTCGGGCGGATCCGCTGCCCTTGCGTCGCCCGATCACGTGAGAAAATCGGGGCAAATCGCACAACCCTGGGCAAGCCGGGTTGTCGCCCCCGACAGGGCAGCGAGACTCTGCGCGACCCGGCATGCCCCGGGTCTTTCCTGCGGAGTACCAATGCCTGGTCGCCCGGTGACCTGGGACGCGAACGAGGCCGTCGCGCACGTCGCGTTTCGCCTCAACGAAGTCGTCGCCATCTACCCCATCACGCCGGCCTCGCCCATGGGCGAGCACGCCGACGCCTGGGCTGCCCGCCAGCAGCCGAACCTCTGGGGCGACGTGCCCCAGGTCATCGAGATGCAGTCCGAAGGCGGCGCCGCCGGCACCGTGCACGGCTCCCTGCAAGCGGGCGCCCTGACCACGACGTTCACCGCGTCGCAGGGCCTGCTCCTGATGATCCCGAACCTCTACAAGATCGCCGGCGAGCTCACGCCCGCGGTCATCCACGTCGCGGCGCGGACCCTCGCGACGCACGCGCTGTCGATCTTCGGCGACCACAGCGACGTCTACGCGGCCCGCCAGACCGGCTTCGCGATGCTCGCGTCGAACTCGGTGCAGGAGGCCCACGACCTCGCGCTCATCGCGCACATGGCGACGATGACCTCGCGCCTGCCGTTCCTGCACTTCTTCGACGGCTTCCGCACCTCGCACGAGGTGGCGCGCACCGAGCAGCTGGCCGACGAAGACCTGCTGGCGCTCTTCCCGCACGACGCCGTGTCCGAGCACCGCGCCCGCGCCCTGACGCCCGACCGCCCGGTGATCCGCGGCACGGCCCAGAACCCGGACGTCTTCTTCCAGGCCCGCGAGGCGATCAACCCCTTCTACGACGCGGGTCCGGGGATCGTGCAGGCCGCCATGGACGCCTTCGGGGCGCGCACCGGCCGCAACTACAAGCTCTTCGACTACGTGGGCCACCCCGAGGCCGAGCGCGTGATCGTGCTCATGGGATCCGGCGCCGAGACCGCTCACGAGACCGTGGAGTGGATGACCGCCCGCGGCGAGAAGGTCGGCGTGCTCAAGGTCCGCCTCTTCCGCCCCTTCTCGACCCGCGCGATGATCGAGGCGCTGCCCGCCAGCGTGCGCTCCCTCGCCGTGCTCGACCGCACGAAGGAGCCGGGCGCCACCGGTGAGCCGCTCTACCAGGACGTGCTCTGCACCCTGGTGGAGGCGCTGGCCGAGGGCACCTTGAGCTCCATGCCCCGCGTCGTGGGCGGCCGCTACGGCCTGTCCTCGAAGGAGTTCACGCCGGCGATGATCGTCGGTGTCTTCGACAACCTGGCCGCGGAGACCCCCCGCAACCACTTCACCGTCGGCATCCACGACGACGTGAGCCACACCTCGCTGCCCTGGGACCCGGAGCTCGACATCGAGCCAGACGACGTGGTGCGCGCGCTCTTCTATGGGCTCGGCTCCGACGGCACGGTGGGGGCGAACAAGAACTCCATCAAGATCATCGGCGGGCAGACGGAGTCCCACGCCCAGGGCTACTTCGTCTACGACTCCAAGAAGTCGGGCGCGGTGACGGTGTCGCACCTGCGCTTCGGCCCGCGCCACATCCGCTCGGCCTACCTCATCCGCCAGGCCAGCTTCGTCGCCTGCCACCAGTGGAACTTCCTGGATCGCTACGACGTGCTCGAGCACGCGGCGCCCGGCGCCTGCTTCCTGCTCAACAGCCCCTACCCGCCCGAGGAGGTCTGGGGTCGTCTGCCGAAGGAGACCCAGGCCGCGATCCTGGAGAAGAAGCTCCAGCTGCACGTCATCGACGCGGTCACGGTCGCCCGCGAGGCGGGCATGGGACGGCGCATCAACACGGTGATGCAGGTCTGCTTCTTCGCCCTGGCCGGCGTGCTGCCGCGGGATGAGGCCATCAGCCACATCAAGGGCGCGGTCCGCAAGACCTACGGGCGCAAGGGCGAGGCCATCGTCGCGCGCAACAACGCGGCCATCGACGCGGCGCTCGCGCACCTGCACGCCATCGACGTCCCCGACACCGTCACCGCCACCCGCACCCGCCCGCCGCTGGTGCCGGCCCACGCGCCCGACTTCGTGCAGCGCGTCACCGGCCGGATCATCGCAGGGCAGGGGGATCTGCTGCCCGTGTCCTGCTTCCCGCCCGACGGCTCCTGGCCGACCGGCACGGCGATGTGGGAGAAGCGCGCGGTCGCCCTGGAGATCCCGATCTGGGACCAGGACCTCTGCATCCAGTGCAACAAGTGCGTCGCGGTCTGCCCGCACAGCGCCATCCGCGCGAAGGTCGTGCCCGAGGAGGCCCTGGAGGAGACGCCCCCGGGCTTCCGCCACGTCGCCTACAAGGGCCCCGAGTACCCCGACCAGCGCTACGTGCTGCAGGTGGCGCCCGAGGACTGCACGGGCTGCACGCTCTGCGCGCGGGTCTGCCCCGCCAAGGACAAGTCCAACCCGCGGCACAAGGCGCTGGACATGGAGTCCTTCGCGGAACACCGCGAGCAGGAGCGCCTGGGCTGGGACGCCTTCGTCCAGCTGCCCGAGCTCGACCGCACCGAGGTGCGCCGCAAGCCGAAGGACGCGCAGTTCCTGCTGCCGCTCTTCGAGTTCAGCGGGGCCTGCTCGGGCTGCGGTGAGACGCCCTACATCAAGCTGCTGACGCAGCTCTTCGGTGACCGGCTGCTCATCGCCAACGCGACGGGCTGCTCGTCCATCTACGGCGGAAACCTGCCCACGACGCCCTACACCGTGGACGCCAACGGCCGCGGGCCCGCCTGGTCCAACTCGCTCTTCGAGGACAACGCCGAGTTCGGCCTGGGCTTCCGCCTGGCCGCGGACGCGGTCAACAACCAGGCTCGCCGCCTGCTCAAGGGGCTCTCCGCCGAGCTCGGGGACGAGCTGGTCACCGCGCTGCTGGAGGGGGACGCAGCCGACGAGGCCCGCCTCGCCGAGCAGCGCGCCCGCGTGGAGCTGCTCAAGGTGGCGCTGGGCGAGATCGACCAGCCCGACGCCCGCACCCTCGCCGGCATCGCCGACAACCTGGTGCCCAAGAGCATCTGGATCGTCGGCGGCGACGGCTGGGCCTACGACATCGGCTACGGCGGCCTCGACCACGCGCTCGCGAGCGGGCGCAACGTCAACATCCTGGTCCTGGACACCGAGGTCTACTCGAACACCGGCGGTCAGCAGAGCAAGGCCACGCCCCTGGGCGCGGTCGCGAAGTTCGCCGCGGCCGGCAAGGCCTCGCCGAAGAAGGACCTCGGCCTCCTGGCCATGGGGGCCGGCAACGTCTACGTCGCGCAGATCGCCCTCGGGGCCAAGG
>JAJDAI010000260.1 GCA_029261955.1 Deltaproteobacteria bacterium
GGATCGTGTGGAAGCCGTTGTTGAACGCCAGCCAGTTGATCGCCTTGCCCATGAAGTTGCGGCTGTGGTTCCACTCGCTGTCGGGGTCCGTGCCGTCGTGCTGCATGAAGTTGATGCCGACGATCCCCCACGCCCCGTAGCCGTGAGGCAGCACGAAGTAGAGCAGGAAGGCGCGCCAGTCGATGAAGGCCAGCAAGCCCATCACAGCGAAGACCGACAGCCACTCGCGGACGAACTGCGCGAACCACAGTGGCCGCTCCGTCCGCATCTTGCGGGCGTAGGACTGGTTGGCTCGGTTGATGTCCGGGATGAGCACGAAGAAGCCCAGCAGCTGGTTCAGGAAATGCCACCGGAAGCGCACCTTGGTGGTCCGCATGACGTCCTTGCGCGTCTGCGTGTGCATGTGGTGGCTCAGGTTGTGGCCCCGCACGAACGCGGACACGGGATGCCCGTAGGCCACGCTGACCACGTACTGGAAGGCCTTGTTGACCTCGCGCGAACGGAAGATCGGGACGTGCACGATGTTGTGGACGATCACCGCGTTCAGGAACGCCATCACGCAGGTCACGGCCAGCAGCAGGCCGTGCTGCCACACGGTCATCACGTCGAAGCCGGCGAAGCCCACGGCCACCAGCACGAAGTAGATCCCGATGAAGGCCAGGGTACGCGCGTCCTCTCGATGGACGAGGAGCCTCTTGCTGTTCGCCATCTCACCTCCGAAGTCGGCGGAGTGTAGTCGCAGTCAGCGTGGTGTGTGTGCCGCCGCGTCGGCGGGGGTGGCCTGCGGGCGAGCGTTCCGAGTGGCTCGGCCCAGAACGAACAAGGGGTAGACTCCCTGCCCGTGCCTGACCCATCCCCGTCCTTGAGCCGCCGCGAGCGGGCGTGGGCCCTCGTCGTGTCCGCGTTCTTCCTGGGTGCGGTGCTCTGGCCCCTGGCGCTGGACCCCGTCGCGGACGACGACTTCCCCCTCTCCACCTACCCGATGTTCGCCAAGGCGCGGGGCGGCACCGGCTCCCTGGTCCACCTGGTCGCTCTCGATGGCGACGGCTCGGCTCGGCCCCTGGGGCCCCGCTGGTTTGGGGACCGGCAGGTGATGCAGGCCTACCGCACCCTGCGTCGGGCGGCCGGCAAGCCGAAGCGGGCCCAGGCCCTGTGTCGCGACGCAGCGCGCCGGATCGCCGACGAGCCCGCCTGGGCCGACGCCGTGGAGCTGCAGCTCCGACGCGACCGCTACGACATCGTCTCCTACTTCACGACCGGCGCCCCGCCCGAGACGCTGCGGATCGCCGCCCGCTGCGAGGTGCCGAGGTGACCGCCCCCGCGACCCGCCTCGCCGCGGTGCGGATCGCCGTGGTTCTCTTCGCGCTGATCTCGCTCGTCGCCGAGGGGGGCACCTACCTGGGGCTCGGCACGCGCGCGGCGGCGACCTTCGAGCCGGTCGGCGTGCTGCGCGGCCTGGGCCAGCCCCTCCCAGCCGGCGCCTGGTACGCCCTGCTCACGCTGCTCTCGGGCAGCGGCCTGCTCTTCCTGGTCGGCCGCTGGGCTCGGGTCAGCGGCCCGCTCTTCGCGCTGTCTTTGCTGGTGGCGACGACCTACCGCAGCTCCTGGTCGATGCTCTTCCACAGCGAGAACCTCGTGGTGATGCACGTCGGCGTGCTCGCGCTCAGCCGGTCCTGCGATGCCTACAGCTGGGGTGGGCGGGCCCCACGCAGGGACTCGGCGGCCTACGCCTGGCCGCTGCTGCTGCTGGGCGCGATCACCACGGCCACCTACTTCGTCGCGGCGGTGGCCAAGCTGCGCATCGGGGGGCTCGCTTGGGTGACGGGGGACGTGCTGCTGCACCAGGTCGGCTGGGACAACCTGCGCAAGGCGGAGCTGGGGGTGGGCTTCTCGCCCTTCGCCTCCACGCTGCTGCGCTGGCCGCAGCTCTTCCCGCCCCTGGCGGCTGGCGCCCTGCTGCTCGAGCTGTTCGCGCCGCTGGCCCTGCTGGGCCCCCGCATCGGCCGGGTGTGGGCGGCCTGCGCCTGGTGCCTGCACCTCGGCATCGCCGCGGTCATGTGGATCACCTTCGCCTACCCCCTGGTGGGGGTCGCGTACGCGAGCTTCTTCCCGTGCGAACGTGTGGTCGAGGGCGCGCGGGCGCGCTGGGCCGCCCGCCGAGGACTGCCTGAATGACCCGGCGGACCGTGAGTCGAGGAGCGTGAGGATGACCCGAGGAACCCGCATCGCCGTCACGCTCCTGGGCGCCCTGCACGCCGTGCCCTTCCTGTGGGCTGCCTGCGCGCTGCCCTGGAGGGCGCAAACGACCTTCTCGCTGCTCACGGCGCTGGCCGGCCTCGGCTGGGCCGCGGTCGCCGTCGCGGGGGCGGTCGGGCCGCGCGCCTTGACCCGAACCTGGCGCGTCGCGTCCTGGGCATCGCTGCTCTGGTTCCTTTGGTGCCTGTGGAGCTTCGGGGGCGCCGCGGTCTACGTGGCCGAGCTGTACGGAGGCCTGGGTCGGGGGGTGGCGGCGGGCGTGGGCGCGGGCCTGGCGGCCGCCGCGTTGCCCTCGGTCCCCTTCGCGATCTGGGGCGTCGTCGCGACCTGGCCGAGGCGCTTGAAGGCGGGCGGCGCGACCCTGCTCTTGGCGCTTCTGCTCGCGGTGGGCCTGCGCGGGACCGCCGTGAGCGATCAGCGCAGCGACGAGGGCCTCGCCGACGCGGTCGAGCAGGCCCTGGCGGGCGCCGTGTTGCCCGCGTCCGATCGATCGAGCCCTCCAGAGCTGTTCACCGAGCGCCCCGCCGACTGCGGCTCCCAGCAGGGGCCGGCCGCCCTGCTCGCGTTTCGTGCGCTGGGTGATCCCTCCGTGCAGCACCACTGCGCCGTCGCGCCCGCGGCGGAGCTGCCGGCTGCGATCGTCGCCCTGCTGGCCTCTGAGCACGCGGTCGCGCCGGTGCTCGTCGTCGACGTGCTGGTTCGCGGCTCGCCGGACCGGGCCGGCTTCCTCGCCGGACCCTTCGCCCTGCGACCGGGCCTCGACGGCGCCTGCCTCGGCGGGCGCTGTCTGGCGGCCTGGCAGCTCGTGGCCCTGAACTCCTTCGCCGCGGCCTCGCCCATGGGCTTCGCGAAGATGATCAAGCTGGGCTGGTCGGAGCCCGTGGTGCGCGATGCGCTGGGCGGCGATCCGGGCCCCCTGCAGCGCATCGGAACGGCCTCCTTCGCGCTGAAGGCCCCGGGCCGGGTGGAGCGCCTGCGGCGCCAGCGGCGCGACGCGCCCGGCGAGACCGATCGCGCCTCGCTCGAAGCCGCCGCCGCGGCCGTGCAGCGCTACATCCGCGCCGCGCAGGAGCCGTCGGGGCGCTTCGCCTACCTCGTGGATCCGCACACCGGGGAAGGGGACAGCGAGTCCTGGAACCTGCCGCGCCAGGCGGGCACCACCCTGGCGATGTGCGAGCACGGCGACCGCTCCCGGGCCACGCAGCGTGCGGTGCGGCGATCCCTGGACTTCATGGCAGAGCACGAGCAGCAGGTCGGGGACCTGTCGATGCTCGTCGTCGGCAAGAAGCGCCGCCGGGCCAAGCTGGGCTCGACCGCGCTGCCGCTCATCGCGTTCCTGAGCTGTCGAGACCGGGTCGGCTCCCGGTACGACCAGCTCATCGGTCGCCTGGGCAAGTTCCTGCTGGCCATGCAGCGCGACGACGGCTCGTTCCGGCAGCGCTACCGGATTCGCAAGAAGAAGGCGGTCGACGTGGACCACGCCCGCCTGTTCGCTGAAGGCCAGGCCGTACACGCCCTCGTCCTGCTGGAGGAGCTGGCTTCGAAGGAGAACAGCGACGAGCTGCCCGAGCACAGCGAGGTCCGCGCCGGGGTCAGCCGCGCCATGGACTACTTCGCGACGGGCTACTGGAGCCACCCCATCGCGGACATCCTCTACCTGGAGGAGAACTGGCACTGCACGGCGGCCCGGGCCGCGTTGGGGCACCACCGCCACGACGGCTACGAGCAGTTCTGTCTGGACTACGCGACCTTCCGGGATCGCCTGCTGCTGGACGAGGACGCGGGGGTCGGCCCGAGCGCCGTGGGCGCCTTCGGGGTGTCCAACCTGATGCCCGCCTCCACCGCGGCCGGGGCCGGCTACGCCGAGGGACTGGCCGCCGCCATGGCGGTGCGGCAGGCCCGCGGTGAGCCCCTGGACGCCGACCGCGAGCGCCTGCGCCTCGTGATGGCCTTGTTGGTGCGTCGGCAATGGAGGACGGCGGACTGCGTGACCTGCGTGGCCGAGGCCGACGGCGGCTTCAGCGAGTCCCCGGCCGCGCCTGCCCTCCGCATCGACTTCGCCCAGCACTCGTGGGCCGCGCTGGGTGGCGGGCTGGAGTGGTTGGAGTAGGCGAGTCGGGCTCGGCGCTCGCGCCCCGACCGCCGGCTCCTTGTCCCGGTCCAGCAGGGTCCGCGGCGGCGTGCCGTGTCCCCGCCGAGAGCGGACCGGAGTCCTCCGTCATCCGCCTCGCTGTCCTGACCTCGCCCGCTGCCGACCGCTCCCGGTGGGTGCATCTGGCCAGCCCTCGACCCTGGGTGGATCGCGGGGGCCTCAGAAGCGACCGGCGATCAACGCGCCGGCCCCCATCGGCGCGACCGCCAGGGGCAGGTTCCCTTCCACGGCCTGACGGCGCCTGGTGAGCCCGAAGACCAGCTCGACGCCGCCGGCCAGGAGCAGCCCCGCCCCCGTGCCCAGGTGAAGGAGTGCGGAGCGGGAGAGGAGCTGCCTCTCGGTCTCGCGCCAGCCGCCGCCGGACTCGAAGCGCCGTGCGGCGACCAGCCCGGCGATGAGGGCCTCGGCTCCGACGAGAAGGTCGAAGCCACCCATGACCGAGTACTCGGCGCCTGTCACGACCAGCAGGGAGCCGTAGTCCTCGACCCGCCCGGACCACGGCGTGACGAGCACGAAGACGCCAGCTCGAGCCGTGTTCATGAGGGCCTGGAACTGGTGGGAGCGGCCATCTTGGGTGATGGCCAACTCGGCGGCGGCCGAGGGCGACCTCAACTCGGCCCGCCCGAGGTCCACAGCCAGGGCGAGGTGGCCCGCAGCGAGCCCCCCGCCGATGCCAGCCTCGAGCAACCCGAGTCCGACCATCGCCGGTCGCTCGATTCGAAGCATGGAATCCAGGTCGACGGGGTCGTGGGCGTGGGCGACGCCGGAAGCGAGGGTGACGACGAGCGCCATCAGCAGAGCGTGAGGCCTGGCACTGCCGGCCCCGCCGCGACCCGCCCAGCGTGTTGTCGATCGCAGAGTCATCGCGCCGCCCCCCTCCGCGAGCATACGTTGGCGGAGCTGGGAGGCGAGGACTGAAGCCGACGCTGCGAGGAGCAGAGGGCGCACACCCCTTGCTCCGTCGCGCCGAGATGCTGGGGCGGCCGAGGCCCACTCACGGGCCCGAGTGGCTCACCAAACGGCGGGGGAGGCGGGTTGTCCCCCGCGTCAGCAGGCGGCAGGGTGAAGACGGTCGCCGGGGACGCGTCCGGGAGACGGTGCAGCAGGTCCGGATTGCGGTCCCGGAGGTCGATCCCCGCATTCCCCCGGGAGCCAGGCATGTTGACCCGAGATCAGTTCCTCACGGTGCGGTGGAACAACCTGCTCGCCCTGGCCCTCGGCCTGCCCACGCTCGCCTACGTCGTCGTGGCGTTCTCGACGGCGCTCTGGTCGTTGCGCAGCGGGCTGATCGGTCTGGCGGTGTTCGGTGCGCTCTTCTGACTCGTGATCGAGTTGCATACGAACATGCGGTTCGCATGGATGCGCAAGCAGACACCCGAATACCCCGCGGTCAAGCAGGGGATCCTGGACCGCAGC
>JAJDAI010000027.1 GCA_029261955.1 Deltaproteobacteria bacterium
GCGCGCCCTCCAGCGAGGCGAGCAGGCCCTTCTCCTCGCCGTTCTTCGCCTGCCGCACGTCCTGGACCTTGCGGTCCTTCTGCTTCAGCAGCCGCTGCCGCTTCTCGCGCTGGACCTCGACCTCCTGCTCGGCCGTCTGCCGGTTCTCGATCGCGTGCTCGACCAGCTCCTGGAAGCGCGGCTTGGGCGTGATGATCTGGGTGACGCGGATGCCGTAGGGCTCGAGCCGGTCGTTCAGGCTCGTCTTGGCCTGGGCCGTGGCCGGGCCGTAGGTGGAGGGGTCGGCGACCTCCAGGAAGCTGTAGCGGCCGAACTCGTTCCGCAGGATCTCGCGGGAGTGCACCGCCAGCGCGTGGGCCTTGTAGGCGTCCCCCTGGCCGTGGTGGCGGATGACCTTGTCCGAGCTCGCACCGATCGCCTGGTAGTGGATCTCCAGGCGGTCGAACCAGAGCTTGCTGCCGTCGATGGCGCGCACCGACAGCCGCCTGACGTGGTTGCCGCCGAGGTCTTCGTCGCCCTCCATCAGCAGCACCTGGGGCCGGATGTCGAGCTTCGTGACGCGCTGCAGGAAGGGGATGAACGTGAACGTTCCCTGCTCCCGGATGACGCGCTCGTTGTCCCCGAAGATGCCGAGGCCGGTCGTGTTGTAGACGACGGCCGCCTCGCCGGGCTCGATCTCCACGAGGCCGAAGCCGCCGGTGAGCAGCCCCTTCAGGATGATCAGCAGCGCGATGATCGGGAGGATCAGCTTGCGGATCCCCCCCACTCCGGCTTCGCGAATTTTGTCGATCAGGTTGCCTGGGAAGTTCGCCAAGGGGTCCTCCGTCAAGGGGTCGGGGGGGCGCTGTGCCCTCCGTCTACGGCCGCTCCGGTCCTGAGATTGCAGGGGGGGACATCACTCTCCCCTTTTTCCCGGGCAGCTTGGCGGTATCTTTGCAGGCCGCGACTGGGGGAATTGCCTCGATGCGGAAGGAGTGCGCGTGATCCTTCGTCTGACCCTGCTGTTGTCCTTGAGCCTCGCCGCGAGCGGCTGCGGGATCGGCTTCGGCGAATACGTCGAAGGGGACGCCGTGCTGCCCGACGACGACGACGCGGCTGACGACGACGACGCGGCGAACGACGACGACGCGGCGGACGACGACGACGCGGCCGACGACGACGACACGGCAGACGACGACGACGCAGCCGACGACGACGACGCGGCCGACGACGACGACACGACCCCGTCCGACGACGACGACACGACCCCGTCCGACGACGACGACACGACCCCCTCGGACGACGACGACTCGACCCCCTCGGACGACGACGACACGACGCCCCCCAGCGACGACGACGACAGCACCCCCCCGCCCTCCTGGGAGGACTGCGACAACGGCCTCGACGACGACGGCGACGGCTGGATCGACTGCGACGACGGCGACTGCGACACCGACCCGGCCTGCTCGGCCCAGGACTGCGTGCCCCAGTTTGCGCTGCAGCCCGGCGTCACGGACTCCTGGAACAACGCCTGGGCCGGCTCCACCAACGGCATCGACCAGTACCCCTGCTCCGGCGCGCTGCTCGAGAACGGCCCCGAGTACGCCTACTCCTTCACCGCCCCCTCGACCGGCACGGCCAACGTCGTGCTCGACATGACCTTCTGGATCCCGCTGGGACCGGAGCTGGACGTCTTCGTCCTCGACGGCTCCGGCACCTGCCAGCCCTCGGCCTGCATCGCGGCCGGGGTGGAGTTCGGGCACGAGGACCTGGACTGGGCGGTGACGGCCGGATCGACCTACTACGTCGTGGTCGAAGGCTACGAGGGCGCCGAGATGTTCTACGACATCACCGTCGACATGCGCTGAGCGCCGGGCTTCTCACTTGGCCGCTCCCCCGAAGGCGCGCTAGGTTGATCACGCGCGCGTTCAGGCAACAGCGGGCTGCGCAGCCCGCCCGGGACATCAAACATGATGCGATCGATCCACTACCTCGTGATTCCACTCGCCCTCGGCCTGGCGGCTTGTGCGGCCGATGGCGCCGGAAACGGTGAGCCCGTGGACAGCGACGGGGACGGCCTCTCCGACAGCTGGGAAGAGGACAACGGCCTGGACGCCGAGCTCGCCGACTCCGACGGCGACGGCTTCACGGACGGCGAGGAGGTCTTCGGCTACGCCGACGCGGCCGACCCCACCGACCACCCCTACACCGGCGGCTACGAGCGCCACCCCTGGCCGGCGGACCTCGAGAACGAAGAGGCGGGCTACCAGGTCGGCCTCGTCGCCCCGAACTTCCAGCTCCAGGACTCCCACGGGGACATGGTCTCGCTGTGGTCCTTCTACGGCGACGTCATCCTGGTCAAGAACTCCGCCTACTGGTGCGGCCCCTGCCGCGGCAGCGAGGAAGAGGCCCAGGCCCGCTACGACGCCCGCCACCAGGACGGCTTCATCCAGCTGACCCTGCTGGGTGAGGGCTGGACCAACGGCGTGGCCGCGACGGACCAGGAGCTCATCGACTGGGCCGAGGAGTTCGGCTCCGCCTACCCCGTGCTCAAGGACGAGGGTTGGGGCGTCAGCAACGGCTACGAGCAGGACGGCGGCATCCCGACCTACAGCATCATCGGCCGCGACATGCGCATCCAGACCCTGGACCAGGGCGCCGACACCGGCCTCATCGATCAGCTCATGACCGAGCCCTTCCCCGAGGTGGAGTGGGACATGCCGGGCGAGGAGATCGAGTCCGACGACAGCGACGTCGAGGTCGACGACACCGTGGCCCCGGTGGGCGTGACCCCCTTCGGTGGCACGGGCAACAGCGACGCCTTCGAGTCGACGACCGTGCCCACGCCCTACGGCGGCGCGTCCTGCAGCACCGCGGCTGGCAGCGCTGGCCTCGCCGGCCTGCTCTTCGGCCTGCTCGGCCTGGCCATCCGCCGCCGCTGAGCCCGACCCCTACTCGAGAACGGAGGCCCGGCCGCGCAGGTCGGGCCTTCGTCGTTCTGCGCCCCGCGACGCCGCTCGCGAAGAGCCCCCGAATGCGATAGATAAGCGGTCCTGCCCTGGAGCGCGTGATGGCTGAGTTGAAGATCCTCGTGGCGACGGTGTCCGGCAACGCCGAGATGTGTGCCGAGGAGATGGCCGACTGGGTGAAGGCCCGCGGCGTCGAGGTCACCATGGAGTCCATGGCGGACCAGGACGACGACGCCTTCTCGGCCGACGTCGTCTACCTGCTCGTGACCTCGACCCACGGCGTCGGCGAGGTGCCGGACGAGGCGCTCGACTTCTTCGAGGACCTGCAGGACGGCAAGCCCGACCTGAGCGGCGTGAAGTACGGCGTCTACACCCTCGGCGACAGCGTCTACGAGACCTTCTGCGAGGCCGGCAAGGTCTTCGACGAGCTGCTCTGCTCGCGGGGTGCCAAGCGCATCGGACCGCGCGGCGAGCACGACGCCAGCGGCGGCCAGCTGGCCGAGGAAGCCG
>JAJDAI010000261.1 GCA_029261955.1 Deltaproteobacteria bacterium
CCCGGTGCTCGGCACCTTCTCGATGAACTTCAACTTCGACGCGATCGAAGACCTCGAGGTCATCACCGCCGGCTACGACGCCCGATACAACCAGGGCCTCGGCGGCACGATCAACATCGTCACGAAGTCCGGCGGCAACACCTTCGAGGGCAACTTCGCGGGCTTCTTCCGCACCTCGGCCTTCGAGGAGAACGGCGACCGCTTCGTCCAGCTCCAGCGGGACACCGAGACGCGCGGCAACGCCTACGCGTCGCTCGGCGGCCCCATCGTGAAGGACCGGCTCTGGTTCTTCCTGGCCTACCAGTACACCTACGCGAAGCTCCAGCCGGGCACGACGGCTGCCATCGGCCGCGACTACAGCAAGTTCCCGCTGGCCGCCCGCACCTGGCAGAGCCACTACATCCTCGGCAAGCTCACCGCCCAGCCCTTCGCGCGCAACAAGTTCACCCTGACCGTGCGCGGTGACCCCACCGAGATCGAGAACGTCAACGCCCTCGCGGCGGACGCGATCTACCGGGCGCCCGAAGCCGAGAGCTGGTTTCGCCAGGGCGGCATCTCCGCGACGCTCAGCCACGAGCTGCAGATCGGCGGCCGCGCGGTGCTCACCACGGCCGGCATCTACCAGTACTCCAGCATCAAGCGCACGCCGATGTACTGGCAGGACTGCGAAGACACCGACCTCGTCGGTCGCTGCCTCGACCCCGAGCTGAACGTGCCCGCCCGCTGGGCCTTCACGGGCAGCCGCGGACTGGACCACGGCATCGGCGGCGTCGTCGACCTGGACCAGCGCCACAACCTGCAGATCAAGAGCGACCTCGAGGTCGGCATCGACCGCCTGCTGGGCTCCCACACGCTGTACGCCGGCGTCGAGGTCAACCCCATCTGGACGGACCGCCACTTCGGCTACACGGGCAACGAGGTCCAGCTGGTCGATCCGGTGGACGCGAATGAGGACGGCATCTTCTCGAGCGACGAGGTCTCGGACCTCGAGTCCTACGAGAACGTCGCCCGGTACATCATCATCAACCAGGAGAGCGCCGAGACCCCCGGCGTCCTGGTGAACGCCTACCTGCAGGACCGGTGGACGCCGGTCCGCGGCCTGACCATCAACCTGGGTGGTCGCTTCATGTTCGCGAACCTCGAGAACAACCTCGGGGACACCATCATCGACACCAAGGCGCTGTCCTGGGGCGGTGGCATCGCCTGGGACCCCTTCCGCGACGGCAAGACCCGCATCTCCATCAGCGGCGCCCAGATCGCCGACCCCGGCGTGCTGTCGCTGTCGAGCTACATCAACCAGCAGGCCTTCAACTCCGAGTACTACCAGTGGGACGAGGCGCAGCAGCGCTGGGGTGAGGCCAGCACCCGCGCCCAGACACCTGCGAGCAACATCACGCACCCGGACATGGACGTCGCGCGCACCAACGAGATCTTCGCCTCAGTGCAGCGGGAGATCAGCCGCGACCTCGCGGCCGAGGTCAACTTCGTCTACCGCCGCCAGACGCACCCCTGGGAAGACGACGAGGTCAACGTCGTCTGGAACCACGACGGCAGCGACGCCGTCGGCTTCCGCAACGGCAGCGACACCGAGGTGGCGCGGCTCCGCACCCCCGAGGACGCCGTCCGCACCTACTGGTCGCTCGGCTTCGTCGTGCGCAAGCAGCTGTCCGACAACTTCCAGATGATCGCGTCCTACGACTACTCGCGCCTCGTCGCCAACACGACCGGCCGCATCTTCGAGGACAACATCGACCGCGTCGGTCGGAGCCAGGACTTCGACAACCCGACGCAGCGCTACGTCGAGAACGGGCTGGCCGAGAACGACCGCCCGCACGTGCTGAAGATCAGCGCCACCTACGACAACCCGAATGTCTGGAAGGTCTCTGAGAAGTTCAGCATCGGCTACGCGCTCGGCGGCACGATCAACTTCCAGGCGGGCGTTCCGATGAATCGGAAGCGCTACAACCTCTACCAGCGCGGCTACACGGACTACCTGGAGCTGCGCGGCTCGGGCTCGCGCAACCCCGCCCGCCTCGACCTCGACCTGCGGGGCAGCCTCGCCCTCAAGATCGCGGGCACCCAGGTGGACATCATCGTTCAGGTGGACAACGTGCTGAACAGCCTTCAGCCCACGCTGTCCTACGAGCAGGCGCTCGACGCCGACGGCGAGGTTCCGCTTCGCAGCGATCGGTCTCCGCTCTTCGCGACGCCCAGCTCGACCCAAGCCCCCCGCCGTGTCGAAATCGGCGCTCGGTTCACTTTCTGATGGAGCGCAGGACCATGAACGACCTCATGAAGACGATCCTGATCGCCGCCCTGTTGCTTCCTTCCCTCGGCCTCATGGGCTGCGAGAAGGAGACCGGCATCTCGAACCGGCACGTCCAGGGCATCGTGACCCTGCCCCCCATCGCCTTCTGGGAGGCGGAGGAGCTGGACCGCGACGCGTGGCCCGACCTCGTGAACGACACGCGGCAGCAGGCCAACGGTCCGCACAGCGTCAACTACGGCTACCACATCCTCCGTGGCTGGTCGGATGAGCCCTGCGCCGAGCTGGACATGGAGGGTGGCGCGCCCGCTGGCCAGTGCCTCGGCCTGGAGGCCCCCGACCTGCCGATCCTGCCCGACGGCGACGTGGACTACTACCGCATCCGCACGTCGTACCGCGGGCCGATCGTCTTCGAGGCGCGCCTGATCGACGACGAGCCGACCGACGCCTACGACATCGACATGGAGATCCTCGAGGCCAACGGCGACAGCCTGGCTTCGTCGAGCAACGTGCCCCAGCCCCTGGTGGACGAGGACGGCAACGAGGTCCTGGACGACGAGGGCCAGCCGGTCACCTACGTGCCCGACCCGCGCTCCGCGCTGCCGGCGGAGAACGGCAGCCAGTTCATCGTGGCCATCGCCGTGAACGGGCCCGACACCGGTGAGCCCGTGCCCTACGAGCTGGTCCTGGTCGGCAACAACCCCAACGAGCACCTGCAGAACCGCGGCATCGAAGGCGACTCCGTGAACTACGAGGGCGACCCGCCGGAGCCGGTCATCCAGGACCCGCTCGAGATCATCGTCGGCGCCTACCTGAGCGACGACATCAAGAACCTCGGCAACCCCGTGGGCGGCACGAGCACCGTGGCCTGGCGCCTGGACGAGGACACCGAGACCTTCTGGGGCGCCTGGGACATGGCGCTCGTGCAGGAGGTCAACGTCGAGACCAACGTGCTGCTGCCCGGCATGGGCGACGGCAAGGACAACGACTGCAACGGCAACGCCGACACCGGCACCGAAGAGGTCGACAACGACGGCGACGGCGTGACCATCGCCCAGGGCGACTGCAACGACAACGACGCCACCGTGCACCCCTTCCGCGGGGACGAAGCCGGCGACCGCAAGGACAACGACTGCGACGGCTGGGCCGACAACGGCCCCGACGACGTGGACAACGACGGTGACGGCTACTGCGAAGCGGGCCAGGACGTCGACGGCGACACCTTCTGCCGCGGCCGGCTCGAGCAGGGTGGCTTCGGTTCGGGCGACTGCAACGACGACGACGCCTCGATCTTCCCGCTGAACGAAGAGATCCAGCAGAACCACATCGACGACGACTGCGCGGGCGGTGACCAGGCCCTGGACGAGTCGAGCAACAGCGACGCCGGCCCCGGCGACGACGTGGAGCAGGCCCAGGACGGCTTCTACCCGGACCAGTACGAGATCGCGTGCGGCAGCGACCCGGAGGACACCGCCTCCATCCCGCCGGCGGACGCGGACGCGGACGGCCTGTGCGACAGCGACTGCCTCGGCACCGTGGATTGTCCCCAGGACTGGGACGGCGACGGCGTGCACAACTGGGCCGAGATGCTCTGCTCGTCGGACCCCAACGACGCGGACGCGGGCCCCGAGGACCTCGACGGCGACGGCGTCTGCAACGGTGAAGACGGCGACGCGGACGGCGACGGCGTGCAGAACCAGGTTCAGGGTGGCGGCACCGACTGCAACGACATGGACGCCAGCATCCACCCGCACATCCGCGACGAGCAGGGTGTGGTCGTGACCTGGCACTACGACGTGGCCAACGGCATCGACGACGACTGCGACGGCGTCGTGGACGAGAACCGCGACTGGGTCCTCGACGGCGACGAGTACGTGCAGAACACCGAGACCGAGGCCCGAGACGACGACGGCGACGGCTACCCCCTCGGCCTGCGCGACTGCGACGACAACGACGACACGATGCACCCCGGCAACTACGAGGTTCGCAGCGCCAACGTCGCGTCCAACGACTTCAACACGGTCTGGCTCTTCGCCGGCGCCGTCACCAGCCTGAACTCGACCCGCGCCGACGACGACGCGCGCCGCACCCCCGACGTGCTGCCCTACGACCTCGCCAAGGACCGCGTGGCCTGGAACCTGGTGCCCGACTGGGAGCTCAACAGCCCGCCGCACCTGCTCGCCGACGGCCTGCCCGTGCTGGAGGCGTCCTTCGCCAAGCAGCCCAAGGTCGGCCGCACCTGGTTCGAGACCGCGGACGACAACGACCAGGTCATGGCCGGGTTCAGCGTCGAAGAGCCGGCTCCCTGGGTGAGCCATCCCTTCCAGGAGCTGGGTGAGGCCGCCGACGCGGGCCGCACCAACGTGCTTTACGGCGACATCGAAGACATCGTCGCGGACACCTGGGGCGGCGACAACGACTCGTACCACGTGACCTTCCCGGAGGCCGGCGTGCTCCGCGCGCGTCTGGACTGGGACACGGGCGGCGGCGACTACGACTCGATCTTCTACTGCTACTACTTCGACGCCATCAACGCGCCGCGCCACTACCGGATCCCCTTCCGCAGCGACGACCCGGCGGTGGGCACCAACGCCCTGACCGGCTTCGCGAAGCCGGAGGAGGGTGAGACCACGGTCCCGCTGCCCGACGGCTCGGACTGCTGGTTCTTCGTCGTGGGCCACTCGTGTTCCCCGGGTCCCTACAACAACTCACTGACGCCCCATGGCTCCGGCGACGTCGGCGATGAGGACGTGTAGCGCGCCGACGCAGGCCTTCCACCGGGACCTGGATCAGCCTCGCGACGCGGGGTGGTCCGGGTCCTGGTCGTTCTGCCAGAGCACGGCGCCGAGTCCGGCGAGGGTGAGGCCCCCGGCCGCGAGCGCGTAGACATCCAGGTGCAGGCCCAGCATCACGCCGGCAAGGCCCAGGGGGATCCACGCGAGCGAGCTGGCGAAGGCGATCCGGCGAAGGGGCCGCAGGAGTCTGGACAGCATCGACACACTCCCCGACCGGGCTGGTTGCATCCCCGGCGCGACGGGGCATTGTACGGCCATGCACAGCCTGAAGATGCTCGCCGGACTGCTGTTGTTCAACCTGCCCGCGCGGGCCCTGCGGACGTGGCTGCTCTGGCGCCGCAGCCGCAAGCGGACCGTGCTGAAGCTGCGGCTGTCCGGACAGGTGGTGGAGGAGCGTGGGGGCCGGGCCAGCCTGGGCGTCACCCGCAGCGGCCGGGTGCACCTGCCTTCGCTGCTGCGGATCCTCGATGAGGCGGGCCGGGACCCCTCGGTGGAGGCCATCGCCTTGACCGTCGGCCGGCTCGAGGCCGGATGGGCGCAGCTGGACGAGATCCGCGAGGCCATCACGGTGCTTCAGAGCCGCGGGCGCACCGTCTTCGCCTACCTGGAGCGGCCCGGGCACCCCGAGTACCACCTGGCCACCGTCTGCGATCGCGTCGCGGTGCCGCCGCTGGCGAGCCTGGACATCGTCGGCCTGCGCACGGAGGTGACCTGGTTCAAGGGCGCCCTGGACCTGCTCGGCGTGCAGGCCCACTTCGAGGCAGCTGGCGAGTACAAGTCCTTCGGCGAGCCCTTCATGCGAGACCAGATGTCTCCGGCCTTCCGAGAGTCCCTGGACGCCGTGCTGAGGGCCCTGCACGGCCGCTTCGTTGCCGCCCTCGCCCAAGGCCGCGGGATCGACGTGGAGGCCGCACAGGGCCTCATCGATGGGGGGCCCTGGAGCGCCGCGGACGCGCTCGAGCGCGGGCTGGTCGACGACGTGCTCTACCCGGACCGCTGGAAGAAGGCGATCCGCCGGATCCAGGGCGACACCGTGTCCCGCAACGCCGAGCAGGCCGCCGACGAGGCCCGGCCCGACCTGGAGGCGGGCGACCTGCAGACCCCGGTGTCCGCGGCCGAGCAGGCGCGTCGCCGGCTCAAGTTCCGCCCCGCGATCTCCTACCTGCGGCTCTGGGGCGTGCTGGAGCTCTTCGAGCGCTGGGGTGTGCCGCGCGACCGGGTCGCGGTCGTCGTCGCCGCCGGCCAGATCATCGACAGCGACCTGTCCCAGGTGCAGCGCGGGCGCATCGCCCTGCGCCCCCTCGCCAACCAGCTGGCCGCGGCCCGCGACGATCCGCGGGTCAAGGCGGTGGTGCTGCGCGTCGACTCGCCCGGCGGCAGCGGGCTCGCCTCGGATCTGCTGTGGCGCGAGCTGCGGCGGCTGCGGCGCAAGAAGCCGCTCGTCGCGTCCATGGCGAACACGGCCGCCTCGGGCGGCTACTACCTGGCGATGGCAGCCGATCACGTGGTGGCGGCCCCGGCGACGATCACCGGCTCCATCGGCGTCGTGGCCGGCAAGTTCGACGTCTCGGGCCTGCTCGAGAAGGTCGGCCTGCGGCGCGAGGTCTTCTCCTACGGCGAGAACAGCGGCCTCTTCTCCCCCTCGGAGGGCCTGAACGAGGCGACTCGGGCGCGGCTGCGGGAGCAGTTGTCCGTCTTCTACGACGCCTTCGTGGACAAGGCCGCGACCTGCCGGGGCCGCGATCGCGACGCCCTGGAGGCGCACGCGCGCGGCCGCATCTGGACGGGCACCCAGGCCATGGAGCGGGGGCTGGTGGACGCCACGGGCGGGCTGCGGGACGCCATCGCGGAGGCCGCGCACCGCGGTGGCTGCGGTGAACGTTGGGACGTGGTGCTCATCGAACCCTCGCGCCCCTCGATGCTGCACCGGGCCCAGGGTCTGCTGCCTGGCGTCGACGCGCGGGCCGTGGTGGAGGAGCTGGCCGACGAGTTGAGCGGGGGCTTCAGCCGCGGCGGCTTGATCCAGGCCCGGATGCCGGTCGACCTGCGCTTCCGCTGAGACCCGCGCTCTCTAGGGGTAGAACATCGAGTTCTGACCCAGGAACATCGGGTAGGAGACCAGCAGGTCCACGTCCAGGGACACGCCGCTCTGAGGCGGCGTGGAGGAGTCCGTGGGGACCACCACGATGGGGTCCATGCCCTGGGACGACTGGAGGCCCGTGAGGCTGCGGTTCCAGACCAGCAGGCTGTTGGGGCCCGCGGTCTCGGAGAAGTGGAACCAGCCGATGCTGCCCTCTTCCCCCAGGAAGACCGGGTAGAGCGACTCCGCGCGGTCTTCGTCGTTGACCGGCTGCACGAGCAAGGCCGTGTCGTCGCCCGAGCCGCGGGACGAGCTGCCGAAGACGAGGCGGGAGCCGTCGGGCGCCCACTGCGGTCGGCTGAGGAAGATCTGCCCCTCCATCCCGCTGGGGATGGCGGGCTGGGCGCCGGCGGTCAGGTAGCTGTCGGGGGCCTCGAAGGCGACGTCGGGCTGCCAGCGCACCAGGTCCGGCCGCTCGGAGCCCAGGTCCTCGCAGACGAAGGCCAGCGACACCGACGGCGCACCCGCGGGGGACCAGGCCGGCCAGAAGCAGTGGCTGCTCTCGGGGTCGGTGATGAGCTCCGCGGAGCGGCTCTCCAGGTCCACGACGGCGATGGAGGCGCCCGAGTAGCCCTCCTGGTCCACGCTCACGGCCAGCCAGTGCCCGTCGGCGGACAGCGCGGGATCGGAGCTGCTGCCCTCGACCTCGACCGTCAGCAGCTCCGCTTCGGCCGAGTCCGTGTCGACGCGGTAGACCTGAGCGGGCAGCCCGGGCTCGCGGGCCGTCAGCAGGAAGGCGTCGCCGTCGCGCTCGAGGCCAGCAAAGCGAACGTCCGCCTCGGCGGGCACGCCCACGAAGGACTCGTAGAACTCGGCGTCCCGGCTGAGGTTCGCGGGGTCGAGCACGCCGACGGAGTGCAGGTCGCCTTCGCCTCGGGCGCGCTCCACGATGAGCAGGCTGCCCGCCCAGGAGAAGCGAGCGGAGAGCAGGCCGGGGATCTCGGGGCCCACGTCCAGGGTGCCCAGGTTGCGGTCCACGACCGCGACGCGGCCGATGCCGGGGCTGTTCTCGTCGTCCGAGGGCGTGGCGCCGAGCACCGCGATCCGTACGCCGTTGCGACCCGGCACGGGG